>NZ_JAPPTM010000069.1:0-1530 GCF_027587105.1 Vibrio sp. RW | reverse complement strand
GATACTGGCGGTGGTGATACTGGTGGTGGTGATACTGGCGGTGGTGATACTGGCGGTGGTGATACTGGTGGTGGTGATACTGGCGGTGGTGATACTGGTGGTGGTGATACTGGCGGTGGTGATACTGGTGGTGGTGATACTGGTGGTGGTGATACTGGCGGTGGTGATACTGGCGGTGGTGATACTGGCGGTGGTGATACTGGTGGTGGTGATACTGGCGGTGGTGATACTGATGGTGACGGTCTAACAAAAGCTCAATTACAAGATGCTCTTCAAAGTTTCTTTGGAAAGTCAGGTTCATTTAACGCTCCAGGGCAAGGCGATGGATACGCTTATAACACGCCACTCTATACAGAAATTGGTGATTTAAAAACTGAAATTGATGACCTTGAAGAAACACTTGAAAGTAAGCTTAAACAATCCCCTTTGAAACTCGGTCAAATGTCTTTTTCTGACGGTTCATATGACGGTACAAGCTTCTTTCTTAGTCGATGGGATGTTGATGTGGGTTTCAATCTTTTCAGCACGTTAGGCTCTACCAATAGCAATATGATTCGCACCGTTATCTTATTCATAGCCACTCTATTAGCTGGCTTTATCTTGCTTTCCTCTGGTCGCTCTAAGGTATAAATCATGGAATATTTCTACAGCGCACTTGATTACATTGTTTCTGTCTTCGGCAGTATTTACGACTTCTTTGCTACCATACCGGACTTGTTTTTGGAGGTGTTCACCTACGCATGGTTTTGGTTCATTAAGCTCTATATCTACTTAAAAATCCAAATGCTAGAAATGGCCTATAACGTGGCCTCTTTGCTTCTTTCTGAATATGAGGTCTACACGGTGTTGAACATGGCCTTTAACAAGCTTCCCTCAAACTTGCGTTATGCCTGTTATCAATTCGGTATTGTTGATTCAGTTCGAATTGTTGTTGATGCATTTGCTACGGCATTTGTACTTAGAATTATGGGGTGGTGATATGGCTGTTTCCTTTCGTCATGGCTCTAATGGGGCTTACAAAACCGCTTATGTTACATGGTTTGAAATCCTTCCTGCTTTGCGTGAGGGTCGCATTGTTGTCACGAATGTTGAGGGCTTGAAGCCTAAAGAATCTATCGAGGAATTGTTAGGTGAGAAATTTCCCGATTCTGCTCGGTTGATTCGAATCTTTTCGCGATCTTCTGAGGGGGTGATGCTTTGGCAAAATTGGTTTAACTGGATGCCTATTGGGGCATTTGTTGTTATTGATGAGTGTCAGGATTTGTATTGTTCTGAGGCCGGATTTAAACGTGAGAAGTTTCTACAAAAACCGTTTGCAGACTTTGTAAATTACTTACCTAAAGACTTTTCAGAACTGTTCTATTCTCGTTGGCTTCCGGTTGACCCTGATTCGTTCGAAGTAGGGGATGTTGATGATTGTGAACGAACCCAACTTGATGAAAACAATAGACTTCTTTACCCATTCGACTTCTACGGTGCATTCATGCGACATAGAAAATATCAATGGGATATTGTCATGCTCACACCTGA
>NZ_JAPPTM010000068.1:0-1586 GCF_027587105.1 Vibrio sp. RW | reverse complement strand
GTCGTATGTCGCTTCTTAACCAAGCGTGTTTTGTCGGTTGGGTTTTAATTCTGAGCTGCTCGTTTTACTTTTGCGTTCAAAGCCAGTAGTTTCGCAACTAATTCAGTATCTTGGCGCTAAACATCTGGCTTCATCGTGGTGGCAAACTAACAAAGCGCTTAAGACGGACTAACAAACGCTCGGCATTTTTGGTTTGGTTAAGTTGTGTGTTTAAGGTATTCAAATTGAGTAGGGTGGCAGGTTTGTTAGCCACTTAGCTTAGCGTTAGTTTGCAAGGAGCAGAAAAGCGTTTGTGGTTTAAGAGCCTTGCTCTGCGTTCTAGCTATTCACCTGTTATTTCCCAAAGACTTTTCATCGAAATAGGCATCTCGCGTAGCCAGTTTTTCGGTTAATTGGCTTTCGTGTCATTTAATCCTTTCTTGTTAGTAAGGTTCACATTCTCAATGTTCTTGCGCGCTGCTTCTTTGGTTTTGAAAGTTAAATGTGAGCATTGAAAATTGCATTTGTGGCTGTCGGCACCTACGAAAGTCTTCTTAGCCAAGTTTGTTTTGTTGGTTGAGTTTGAATTCTGAGCTGTCCGTTTTACTTTTGTGTTTAAATCCAGTAGTTTTGTCATTAATTCAGCATCTTGGCGCTAAGCCTTTGGTTTCATCGCGGTGGGAAACTAACAAAGCGCTTAAGACAGACTCGCAACGCGCGGCATTTTTAGTATGCGTTGATTTATGTGTTTAAGGTGTTATGCGGTGGCTTCGTATTACGTTGCTCACTACTTAGCTTAGCGTTATAACTACGTGGCATTTTTGAACTCCCTCGAAGTAAATTCTTACTGTTTTGCATAGTAAACTAGTTGCTCTTAGCTTATTGGTTTTACAATGCCAATTAGGAGTGGATATGTTCAAGTGCCCAAACTGCGCAGAGCCCTTGACTGTGAGGGATAAGTTAAAATTCATCCCTGGCAAACTAATAAAATGCAAAAAGTGTTCTCACGAGTTAAAGCTGTTCAAGGTCTATTATTATGCTACCTTTTTTATTGCAGCTTCGGGTAGTTCCCTTTTTGTCAATCAATTCGGACTTAACGAATTAAATGCAGCAGGATTAACGTTTGCGTGTTGTTTTTTGTGGTTTATATGTCAACCAATTAGGAAAGCGTAGTTATAACAAAGCGTTTAAGACGGATTCCCAACACTCGGCATTTTCGGTTTGATTCAGCTTTAGTGTTTACGGCACAATAGTTTAGGTAGGGTGGTAGCGTTGCTCACCACTTAACGCGGCGTTAGTTTGCAAAGGGCAGAAAAGCGTTTGTGGTCTGAAAGCTTTGTTCTGCGTCCTAGCTATTCACCTGTTATTTCCCAAAGACTTTTCATCGAAATAGGCATCTCGCGTAGCCAGTTTTTCGGTTAATTGGCTTCTGTGTTACTCATTTCTTTCGTGTTAGTAAGGTTCATTTCTCAATATTCTTGCGCGCTGCTTCTTTAGTTTTAAAAGTTAAGCGGGAGCATTGAAAATTGCATTTGTGGCTGTCGGCATCTACGAAAGTCTTCTTAGCCAAGTTTGTTTTGTTGGTTGGGTTTGAATTCTGAGCTGTC
>NZ_JAPPTM010000067.1:0-1592 GCF_027587105.1 Vibrio sp. RW | reverse complement strand
TCAACCTAGCGCGGCGTAAACGCTTTGGTAGCAGTAGTGAAACCCTGCCCCCTCAGGACTTAGAGTTCAATGAGGCGGAGACTCATGCCGATACGATAGGTGAAGAGGAAGCACCCGATAATCCGAATGATGACGCTTCGGAAGCGGAAAACACTTCATCCGAGACAAAACGTCGTGGTCGCCCAAAGCTTCCCGAAGACCTGCCACGAGAGCGAGTCGTGGTGGACATACCAGAATCAGAAAAAACCTGCTCGTGTTGTCAGTCGATACTCTGCAGGATGGGGCAAAGCACCAGTGAAAAACTGGTGTATATCCCGGCCAAGTTGTATGTCGAAGTCACTGAAAGACCCAAATACGTCTGTCGTCAATGTGACGCGTTAGGAGAGAAGAGTGTTGTTGCAATGGCTCCACCGCCAGCATCGATTATCCCGAAAAGCATCGCGACTCCCTCTTTGCTTGCGCAAATTATCACGAACAAATACCACTATGCCCTGCCTCTCTATCGTCAAGAATCGCTGTTCAGACAATATGGGCTAGCGCTCAGCCGAAAAACGATGAGTCAATGGATACTGCGTTGCGCTGATAAGGTAGAGCCGTTAATCGCCTTACTGAAAGAAACCCTCCTTGCTCAAGATGTTCTGTTCGCGGACGAGACCACGTTGACCGTGCTCGATGACGAAAGAAAGAAAAGTTACATCTGGTTATATGGGTGTGGTCCAGACCGGGGTGGTAATGCGCAATCCCCTGGTATCGTCTTGTTCGACTATCAGGAAGGGAGTCGGGGGCATCACTGCCCTCAATCGTATCTGTCAAACTACACTGGATACCTTCATGTTGATGGGTATAAAGCGTATGAAAAGACAGAGGCGAAGTTGGTGGGTTGCTGGGCTCATGCAAGACGCAAGTTCATAGAGGCAGAGCAGAGCCAACCAAAAGGCAAGCAAGGAAAAGGGGGTAAAATCCAGTGGGCAGTGAGTTGGTTCCAAAAGCTCTATCGTGTTGAACAAGCACTCAAAGATAAGACGAGGGAAGAGCGATATGTTACCCGCCAATCAAAGACTCAGTCTCTGCTCAATGAATTCAAGGCGTGGTTAGATAAATCGGTCACTCAGGTGCCCCCTAAAAGTAAATTGGGTGAGGCGATTAGCTACAGTCTCAATCAATGGTCGAAGCTAGTAAGAGTTATCGATGATGGCCGGTTAAGCATGGATAATAACCGAGCGGAACGTTCAGTACGTCCGTTCACGGTAGGACGGAACAACTGGTTGTTCTCAAAGACTCATAATGGAGCCCGCGCCAGTGCAGTGTTGTACAGTCTTATCGAAACCGCGAAGGCTAACGACTGTGAGCCGTATGAGTACCTCGAATACGTGCTACGAGAAATCCCGAAACTGAAGAGTGAGGATGACCATGGTCATCTTCTACCTTGGAAAATGCCAAAGACGGAATAGTCCGCCCCTACAGAATACCGCTCAGAATGACAGATACCGCCTTAGTTGGCGGTATCTGCGTAGATATTAGAAAGTCAATGAGTCGGTTCGTAGACGCTTACTCAACAATCAAGTTTCAATACAAACACAGAAACATAAACA
>NZ_JAPPTM010000066.1:0-1638 GCF_027587105.1 Vibrio sp. RW | reverse complement strand
CGGCGTTTTTCAAGGTAGTTGTCATCATTTGCTTGCTTATTAAGCAGCTTCTCTTTCTGGATTTAGGTGAACTTCACCAACTGGTTCACAGTTCCTGATATCACTAGGCCAACGCTCAGGTTTTCGCTGCTTTGCTGCGAGCAATACCTCAGCTCGGCGCTTCAAGATCTCTTCATCTTGTCCATTATGACGCTCTGAAGGCGTGACATAATTTAGCTTACTGTGCTTGTGTTCGGTGTTGTACCAGCGCACGAAGGCTTCAACCCAACTTCGACTGCTGTTGAGATTTGCAAAGCCCTTTGTCGGCCAGCTTGGCATGTACTTTACCGTGCGGAACAACGATTCAACATACGGGTTGTCATCACTGACTCTTGGGCGGCTATACGATGAAGTGATACCTAGCTCATCCATCTTCGCTTTGAACGTCAGCGATTTCATGGGCGCACCGTTATCCGAGTGAAGTACCAGCGGTTGATTGAAGCACTGCTCTCGCATCAACGTTCGTTGCAGGAGTTGTGACGCTAACTCACCGCACTCACGTTCATACACCTCATAACCCACGATTTTTCGGCTGTAGATATCCTCTATGACGTACAGATAATAGTGTTGGCCTCGAACCTTTGAAGGCAAGTAAGTGATATCCCATGTGTAGACTTGATTCGAGCCTGTCGCCGTATAACTCGTTGGCTTCGCTTGCTTTTGTCTACTCCTCTGACGGCCTCGGTTGTGAAGTTGTCCTTGTGCACTCAGTACTCGATAATAGCTCGACTCTGAGGCGATATATTCCCCTTTATCAAGCAGTGTCGGTACGATTTGAGTCGGAGGTAAGCTCGCGAACTCTGGGCGGTTACATACCTCGATAATCGCATCACGCTCTTGCTGCGAGAGCTTGTTAGCTGGCTCTGCTCTGGCACAGGTCGGCCTTTTATCCGCCTGAACCTCTCCTTGTCGATACCATCGACGATACGTTCTCACGTCAATTTGAACCTCATGACAAGCTCGTTCTAAGCGGCAACCGCTTTGCTTGGCATCGTGGATAAGAGCAATCAGGTACTGCCTTTCATCGGTTGAGGTTAGTCGTCCTCTGGCTCTTCCCCGTAAAAGGCTCTGAGCTTTTTTCGTAGAACCAACAGGGCAGCAGTTTCAGCCAGTGCCTTTTCTTTGTGGCGTAATTCTTTCTTTAGCTCTTTGATTTCAAGCTTATCCGCTTTGGCCTGCTTCTTTGCTTCCGCTTCCCGCTCTTTACTCGACATAAACCCCTGCATACATTCGCTGCGCCAGCTTTGGACTTGTTCAGGAAACAGACCTTTTTCACGACAATATTGGCTGAGTTCATTCTCGGTCATCGAGTAAGTCTCGGCGACGATGGCAAGTTTAGTTTGAGCAGACCACTGCTCTGTTGAAGTGTTGCTGTTTGGCACTGCGGCTCCTGAACGTCTGAGTTGCTGTCTCCAATGATACAGGGTCGCGGTGCTAATGCCTTCTTCTTTTGATAATTGGCTTACTGACATGGAGTATGGAGGCAGTAGCTTCTTCAATATGGCTTCTTTTCTTTCTGCTGGAATACGAGACAAGGTTCACCCATTACCGCCCATACTGGTTAAATTTTAACAGTGACAACTATCCTGCCAGAGGGGG
>NZ_JAPPTM010000065.1:0-1672 GCF_027587105.1 Vibrio sp. RW | reverse complement strand
TAAGCTAAGTAGTGAGCAACGTAATACGAAGCCACCGCATAACACCTTAAACACAGAAATCAACGCATACTAAAAATGCCACGCGTTGCGAATCTGCCTTAAGCGCTTTGTTAGTTTGCCACCACGATGAAGCTAGAGGTTTAGCGCCAAGGTGCTGAATTGGCTATGAAACTACTGGCTTTGAATGCAAAAGTAAAACGAGCAGCTCATAATTTAAACCCAACTAACAAAACGCACTTGGCTAAGAAGACTTTCGTAGATGCCGACAGCCACAAATACCATATTTCAATGTTCCCGCTTAACTTTCAAAACCAAAGAAGAAGCGCGCAAGAACATTGAGAAATGAACCTTACTGACACGAAAGGATTGAATGACACGAAAGCCAATTAACCGAAAAACTGGCTACGCGAGATGCCTATTTTGATGAAAAGTCTTTGGGAAATAACAGGTGAATAGCTAGAACGCAGAACAAGGCTTTTAGACCACAAACGCTTTTCTGCCCTTTGCAAACTAACGCCCGCTTAAGTGGTGAGCAACGCTACCACGACACTTAATTATTACACCGTAAACGCAAAAGCCAAATCAAACCAAAACCGCCAAGCGTTGCGAATCCGTCTTAAAGCGTTTGTTAAACGTTTTTGTTCTCCTCAAGGTGCAATACCTCTCCAAGAAACAAATATGTATTAAGGAAAAGAGCTTTCGCTTCCTCGGTTGTTACATCCTTATGCACACCTGTCGACACTCTATCAAACAAGTTCGCTAAGTTTTGACGAAAACGCTGTTTGCGCGACTTGCTATCGCACCTTTGATGGATGTATGCATTTATTCTATTTTGATGCTTACTAGCATCTAATTTTAAGTCATTGTCACCAATTTTCATTGTTTCATCTGAAGGTGGAAAGATTGAGTCAGCGAAAGATTCTATGATACGTCGACAAGTCGTTAAAGCATGGCTAATAGCTTCCGAGTTTCCTGAACTAAGCCTTTCCATAACTGTAGGAATTTGTTCAAGCATATCACCACAGTTTTCAGTAATTAGATGGTCAACTTCTCTTTTGTAGCTCTCGAAAATTGACTCGGATAAATTATCAAATACTTTTTCATAGTAAACATCAGTTATAAACTTATGCAGTAAAGCAATGACCTTACTGCGAATTCCACTTAACTTTGAGATGTTAGTCGTAGTGTCGTTCATGGCTCTTGTTGCATGGTGAACAGCATAATTATGATCACCTGAAGAATCAGGTGTCCTCATAACCGATAACTTAGCCTTATCCGCATCAATACGAGCCTCAATCTGAGCAAGAGGAATCCAATACCCCTTATTTTCATCACGGTTAGTCCAGCGTCCAGTCAATGTCATATATTTAAGTGAAATATCATTGTCTGAGTAGAAACCACCAAGTTCAAAACGCAACCACTCTTTTACTTCGTCAGCTCCAACGATTCTGGCTAATCTTGAGGTTTTTAAGATGAGCTTTTCAACCGAAGAACGACCAAGTTCTAGATCATCTAAAAGATCTTGAACTAACTCTAATGTATGTTCACTTTTACTGGTTACCACAGAAACTCCTTTAAAACGTTTAACGCTAAGCTAAGTAGTGAGCAACGTAATACGAAGCCACCGCATAACACCTTAAACACATAAATCAACGCATACTAAAAATGCCAT
>NZ_JAPPTM010000064.1:0-1689 GCF_027587105.1 Vibrio sp. RW | reverse complement strand
GCTTCTACTGCGATACGTGCTGTAACGTCAGATGGCAGTACAGACTCACGGTATTCTGCATCTTGCTTATCGAACGCGTCAGTTGCAGGCATAGATACAACACGTACTTTCTTACCTTCAGCGGTTAGTTCAGCCGCAGCGCTAACCGCTAGCTCAACTTCAGAACCAGTCGCGATAAGAATAAGCTCTGGTTTGCCTTCACAATCTTTCAGGATGTAACCACCCTTAGCGATGTTAGCCACTTGCTCAGCGTCACGATCTTGTTGTGCAAGGTTTTGACGAGAGAAGATAAGTGCAGAAGGACCATCTTTACGCTCGATTGCCAGTTTCCAAGCAACAGCAGACTCAACTTGGTCACATGGGCGCCATGTGCTCATGTTTGGAGTCAGACGTAGAGATGCGATTTGCTCAACCGGTTGGTGAGTAGGACCATCTTCGCCTAGGCCGATAGAATCGTGCGTGTAAACTTGGATGTTCTGAGTTTTCATCAGAGCCGCCATACGCATAGCGTTACGAGCGTATTCCATAAACATTAGGAACGTTGCGCCGTAGGGTACGAAACCACCGTGCAGAGCGATACCGTTCATGATAGCCGTCATACCGAATTCACGTACACCGTAGTGGATGTAGTTACCAGAGAAGTCGTTTGCTTCAAGCGACTTAGAACCAGACCACATAGTTAGGTTAGAAGGCGCAAGGTCAGCAGAGCCGCCCATGAATTCAGGTAGCATAGCACCGAACGCTTCGAGAGCATTTTGAGATGCTTTACGTGATGCGATGTTTGCTGGGTTAGCTTGAAGATCAGCGATGATTGCCGATGCTTTCTCTTCCCACTGTGCAGGAAGATCACCGTTTACGCGGCGTTTGAATTCAGCTGCCAGCTCAGGGTATGCTGCTTCATAAGCTGCAAGTTTCTCGTTCCACGCTGCTTCCTTAGCTGCGCCTGCTTCTTTCGCATCCCACTCTGCGTAAACTTCCGACGGAATTTCAAAAGGACCGTGCTCCCAACCTAGTTGTTTACGAGTTGCTGCTATTTCGTCAGCGCCTAAAGGTGCACCGTGACAGTCGTGCGTACCTGCTTTATTTGGAGAACCAAAGCCAATCACTGTTTTAGTACAGATAAGAGTAGGACGAGGGTCCGCTTTAGCCGCTTCGATAGCTGCGTTGATCGCGTCAGAGTCATGACCATCAACTGCTGGGATTACGTGCCAGCCGTATGCTTCAAAACGCTTAGGGGTATCGTCAGAGAACCAACCTTCAACTTCGCCATCGATAGAGATGCCGTTGTCATCCCAGAAAGCAACCAGCTTACCAAGACCTAACGTACCTGCTAGAGAGCAGGCTTCGTGAGAAATGCCTTCCATCAGACAGCCATCACCCATGAATGCATAAGTGTAGTGGTCTACGATGTCGTGGCCTTCTTTGTTGAACTGTGCAGCCAGTGCTTTCTCAGCCATTGCCATACCAACAGCGTTAGTGATGCCTTGACCTAAAGGACCAGTAGTCGTCTCGATACCTGGTGCGTAACCGTACTCTGGGTGACCAGGAGTCTTAGAGTGCAGTTGACGGAAGTTCTTAAGATCTTCAATTGAAAGCTCGTAACCTGCTAGGTGAAGCAGAGAGTAAATCAGCATTGAGCCGTGGCCGTTAGACAGGATAAAACGGTCGCGGTCAGCCCACTCTGGGTTG
>NZ_JAPPTM010000063.1:0-2297 GCF_027587105.1 Vibrio sp. RW | reverse complement strand
GGGCATCGCTGACTTCTGGTACAAGTACGTTGGTTTCGGTGGCAAGATCATCGGCATGACAACGTTTGGCGAATCTGCGCCAGCAGGCGAGCTATTCAAGATGTTCGGTTTCACTACTGAAAACGTAGTAAACACAGCAAAAGAGCTTCTAGCTTAGTCTTGATTAAATTGTCTCGCCCTTAAATAGGTTGATGCATACTGAAAGCCTAGCATGAAAATGCGGGGCTTTTTTGTATCCGTTGCCTGTTAATCTATTAGTCTATTAAGTGTTTTTTTGGCCCATAAAAAGCCCTGCTCATTTCGCAAGGCTTTCTCTTATATCTCGTTTAGCTTAGGCCTAACGGCTATTTTTCTTCGAAGCGATTCGCGAGTTGGTAGAACTCATTCACTTGCTCTTTAAGCTCTTTCGAATGATCTTTCACTGAATGTGTCGCCACTAGATTTTGCTCGGCAGTTGATGCGATAGACTGCATATGAAGGTTTACGTCACTCGATAGCTGACGCTGTTTATGCGCAGAGCTTTCAACCGACTGCATTAACTCGTTCATCGATTGCATTAAAGTTTCGACTTCAGACAAGCGCTCTGCACTCACCTTCGCCACATCACCACACTCGTCCGTTTGTTCTCTGTTAGCCAAAATATCTTTCTGCCAACCTTCAATCGTCGTTAGCATAGTATCAATACTCTCTTTAATTTGAACCGTCGCCTTAGATGTCCGGCCTGATAACGCACGGACTTCATCAGCAACCACCGCGAAGCCTCGACCTTGCTCTCCCGCTCTCGCCGCTTCTATCGCTGCATTCAATGCCAACAAGTTGGTTTGCTCGGCAATGCCACCTATCTCTTCCATTATCTTGCTGACACTTTGCGCTTGGTCGCTCAATTGGTAAGTCGTTTGAGTCGCCTTTTCAGCCTGAGAAGCCAAGCTCTCTAGGTTTTGGTGGGTTTGATTAATACTCTCTTTCGCACCCGCACAGGTTTGCAGAGTAACGTCGACAATTTGATGGGCTTCTTCAGTGAGAGAAGAGACCTCATTCGCGGTTACTTCAACCTCTTCCGTTGCCTCACGTACTTGAAGTATGTCTTTTGTTTGCTGATCTAACGCTGCTGATACTTCAAATGACGTAGCATTCAGATTGTCGGCTAAATCTTGTAACGGCTTGGCTGAATCCGTCATACGGCCTAACACTGTTCTGATTCGCGCAGACAACAGCTTCAAATGGAAATCGGCGATAGAGAACTTACTGTTACCTGAATAAACAAGGCGGCTCACGCTATCGAATTTCGATTGCAGATTTTTCAGCTGTAAAGGAGTATCAATCAGCTCTTGTCGGAAAAGCAGAGCTAATGCAGAAACAGGCAGCAAGCTAAGGGCCCATTGCGACACTTGTCCTACTTCGATTAGGTTTGAAACCAGAGGCGCGGCCAAAGAACCCAACAACACGGCATAGCGAACACTGTCACTGATCTGCAGTGACCATTGGCGGCCCGACTTTTCTGCCTTCAATAAGCTTTGATAAGCCTTGTCTGCAACTTCTACCCACTCATTTTTAGGCTTAACACGAACAGACTGATACCCACTCACCTTGCCATTGTCGTAAATTGGTGTGACATAAGCGTCGACCCAGTAGTAGCCACCGGATTGGGTTTTATTTTTTACGATACCGCGCCACGCTTTGCCTTGCTTTAGGTTAACCCACATATCCGCAAAAGCGGCTTTGGGCATGTCGTTATGCCTCACGATATTGTGGTGTTGCCCTAGCATTTCTTGTTGGCTGTATTCTGCGATGCGACAAAAAGCATCATTGCTGTAAGTAATCACACCTTTTAGGTCGGTTGTCGAGACAAGTTGTTCGTTTTCATTTAAAAGTGTTTCGCGAGATTGAGAAGCTGAGCTGACGTTCATTTTTATTAACTTTTATATTTATACGTTATAACAGGCGAATATATACAATAAATTAAATTATGACAAAATATGAATGTCACAATCTTTGTAAATGATTGCTTTTTATACAAATATAAACGGGTGCGTCACAGAGATTACAAAACACCGGGCTCATTACAAGTTAACAACTGTACTGAATTATACTGTTCGTATCGACATTGAAGCATGAAATTTGCGAATGTTTAAGTCATTACGCAGCACTCGCTCAACAAAGTGTTCATAGGCTTGGGCTTTCATTTGGTGACGGGTTATTGACCAATTGAGAAATCCCTTCCATTGAAGCACTTTAAGTAGGACTTAATTGCCTAATTATTGATATTTGAGTAGAAATAATTTTCAACCTAGATATTT
>NZ_JAPPTM010000062.1:0-2377 GCF_027587105.1 Vibrio sp. RW | reverse complement strand
CCTAAAATGGAAAATGACAATTGAGGTGCAATTTGAAGGTTAGAGCAGTTATTGAGTCAGACTGGGATTCGATACTTCGAATTCAGGCTGAGGTGTATCATGATGGTGTTCTCGAAGAATTGGATGTACTCAAAAGTAAAAGTGTCGTTTCACCGACAAGTTGTTTTGTGTGTGAGTCGAGCGACGGAGATATCGCGGGTTATTTGTTGTCACATCCGTGGGATAGTTCAATACCTCCAAAGCTTTTTGAACCATTAACAATGGTCAGTGGTAACCATCAATTTTTCATCCATGACATGGCGGTTAGTGCCACAGCACAAAACAAAGGTGTTGGTCGATTGTTGACTAATCGAGTGTTTGAATTAACAAAGAAAATGGGCGTTAACAAAATTACTCTAGTTGCAGTTCAAGGCGCGGCTGGCTACTGGTCGACATTAGGTTTTAGTGCATTGGAAAGTGGCGATATAAGTCCTGTATACGGCGAAGATGCTGTATTCATGGAAATGTTAATATCGGCATAACAAAGCGTTTAAGACGGACTCCCAACGCATGGCGCTTTCGGGTCAATTTAGTTTAAATGTTTATGTCACAATGGTTTAGGTTAGGTAGTTAGCGTCGCTCGCCACTTAACGCGGCGTTATACGCCACTTAACGCGGCGTTATACGCCACTTAACGCGGCGTTATACGCCACTTGCTAATGGGTGATAGATATATGATTTTTAAATGGATTTTTGTAATCGGAAGTATCTCTCTATTAATTTACAGTTGTAGCCGAAAACAAGACATACAAGATGACTGTTTTCAATCATTCTCCATATTGGCAACTGATTATTTTGGTACAAATGAGCCTCAAATATGGAAAATTATCGGAAAGAATGCTGGTGACGATTTTCTAAAAGAGAATGAGATTTTGGGCTATGTAGTAGAGCGTGATTTTAGTTCTTACATGGAACCTCTTGCTAATAAGGAAATGCTTAAGTTCACAGGTCGTGTATATAAGTTTTGGCCGAGTTGGCCACAAAAACACCTTGGTGGCGGTCGTAAGAATATTCAATATGAAGTTCTTATTGACCATGGTAAATACTTGGTTCTTGATAAAAGATCTAGAAATAAATACATCCCCTTAGTTGAAAAGCGCTGTGATTTTTAGCGCACAGGCGTATAACAAAGCATTTAAGAGTGATTCCCAACGCTTGGCATTTTTCATTCCATAGTTGGGTTTTGTGTTTACGGTGGTATGGTTAGGTTTCGTGGTAGCGTTGCTCACACCTTAATGCGACGTTAGTTTGCAAGGAGCAGAAAAGCGTTTGTGGTCTAAAAGCTTTGTTCTGCGTTCTAGCTATTCACCTGTTATTTCCCAAAGACTTTTCATTGAAATAGGCATCTCGCGTAGCCAGTTTTTCGGCTAATTGGCTTCCGTGTCATTCAATTCTTCCGTGTTAGTAAGGTTCATTTCTCAATATTCTTGCGCGCTGCTTCTTTGATTTTGAAAGTTAAGCGGGAACATTGAAAGATGGTATTTGTGGCTGTCGGCATCTACGAAAGTCTTCTTAGCCAAGTTTGTTTTGTTGGTTGGGTTTAAATTCTGAGCTGTCCGTTTTACTTTTGTGTTCAAAGCCAGTAGTTTTGTAACCAATTCAGCACCTTGGCGCTAAACCTCTGGTTTCATCGCGGTGGCAAACTAACAAAGCGCTTAAGACGGACTAACAAACGCTCGGCATTTTTGGTTTGGTTAAGCTGTGTGTTTAAGGTGTTCAAATTTAGTAGGGTGGCAGGTTTGTTAGCCACTTAGCTTAGCGTTATGTTGCTAGGGAATTGCGAGGAATAAAGTGCTAAATTTATTGAAGTTTCTTGTTGTCAGCAATCTCATTACAACCGCCGTTGTGGTCGCATTTGAGGAGTCTACTGGGTTCTTTGGTCTTAATTTTTGGTCTGACTACGCTTTCTTTGTCGCGATGATTCTTTGGGGAATAGCAGCATTATTTTTTATGTATCCTCCTGAAGGTGGTTTTGGTGGCGATAAAGCGGAAAGGGTGACAGGTTTAATGGTCGATGGTTCGGTGGCTGATGAAATTGACGACGAACGTTTTTCATCAAACACGATATTTTGCATCAAGCTTTTTGTTTCTGGCTTACCCGCGTTTCTGACGTGCGTAATAGCGAGCTTCGCAACATAACAAAGCGTTCAAGAGGGACTCCCAACGCTTGGCGGTTTTAGTTTAAAGTTTGGCTTATGTGTTTATGGCACAATGATTAAGCTTGGGGGCATAGCGTTGTCGCCCCTTAACGCGGCGTTAGTTTGCAAAGGGCAGAAAAGCGTTTATGGTCTATAAGCTTTGTTCTGCGTTCTAGCTATTCACCTGTTCGTTTTCCAAC
>NZ_JAPPTM010000061.1:0-3187 GCF_027587105.1 Vibrio sp. RW | reverse complement strand
TTGCTCGAGCGAGCGGAAGGTATCTAGAAGACTCAAACTTTGAGTACGAGACATTCCCATAGCTTCAAAGCCTGTTGTCAAAAATTCAGTGCTTGGAACAGTTTCTTCACCGTCGCGCTCAATGGTCCCGCTGCTTACTAGGCTTGAACCTCTTTCACCAGCTGCTGTTGCAAATTCTTCGCCTAACTCCGTCGGATCCAGGCCTTCTTCTAAAACAGCAAAAATATTTGCGATGTCTTGGTCGAGTTCAACTTCACCGCCATCTTCACGCGAAAAACGCTTGACTGAAATTGGAGATTCAGAGTTTTCGCTCTGGAATTCAAGAATGACATCCCCTGCTTGCAATGGCTGGCCATTTTTTAGGACTTTAATTGTACCATCTACCGAAACAACAATGCGTTGACCAAATGCCAATGCACCGCTCGCATTCAATATTGTCATGTCCATATAAACCCCTAAACTTTAAATTTCCATCAGAACGTCGAAGCAACGATCGTGACACCTAAATTAATACGTGAGATAATTTCTCTAAGATCATCAAATTTATAATGAAATAGCTGTATTTAACAATCTCATACACAACTATGATACATACAACGTGACATGTTTCACATAATACATCATCCTCCCACCTTTGAACACTGCATAAGCTATTGTAGTATTAGGATATATTCGTTATTTGAACAATAAATATGAAAGCAGTTATTAACCATTTACGATCGCCACTTAAAAATCGTGATTATTTTGAATACCCATCAAGCCTTTGTATTCATAGTTTAAGTATAAGTGTAACTCATTTTGGAGAGATGCAAATTGAATAGGATTCAAGCGACGACCATAGGGCTAGCTATAGCAATGACCTTTCCAGTTGCGGCACAAACTCTTGAGCAAGCCGTCGCATTTACGTTGGAAAGCAATCCTGAAATTAAAAGTGCTTATAATGAGTACGTAAGTAAACGTTTTGTTAACGATGCTTCTGGTGGCGCTTATCGCCCAAGTATAGAGCTAGATGGTGGAATTGGTTATGAGCATACCGATTTAGTGACCAATACAAATTCAACAGATCTGACGCGTAAAGAAGCGACGATTACTTTGACTCAATTAATTTGGGATGGAGAAAATACTTCCAACGATATTGATCGTACCGCAGCTGATGCAGAATCTGTTCGTTACCAACTACTCTCTAACGCCCAAGATATCGCTCTCGAGGTAACCAAAGTATACCTTGATGCAGTGAAAGCTTATGAAGTCCTCACTCTGTCTGAAAACAACCTAGCAACACACAAGGATATCTATAGAGATATTCGAAAACGTGTCGAATCTGGCATTGGCTCTACAGCAGATACCTCCCAAGTAGAAGCTCGTCTTGCTAAAGCTCATGGTAACTTGCTCGCAGCGCAAAATAATTTGTTTGATACGCATACTCAATTTAAACGTATTGTTGGACAGTCACCTTTAGGTTTAGTGTTTCCGCGAGCAGACGCTGGTGCAATTCCTTACACCGTAGATAGCGCTCTTGCGAAAGCTTTCAGCCAACATCCTGTTATTAAAATTGCACAAGCCGATGTAGACTCAGCTAAATTCCAATATAAACAGTCTAAAAGTTCAAATTATCCGACTTTTTCTTTTGAAGCCGCGCAAACCTGGCGTGATGACGCAGGTGGCAACGAAGGTAGTAGTGACGAGTTTTCCGCAATGGTCCGCTTAAGATATAACTTGTATAACGGAGGCGCTGATCAAGACCGCGCTGAAAGTGCTGCTTACCAATTAAATAAAGCGAAGGATTTGCGTGAAAGTACATATCGTAATGTAGAAGAGAGCCTGCGCTTGTCATGGAGTGCACTTAATTTAACCGTACAACAGAAAGAGTTCTTATCAGATCACGTAGACTCGGCATCAGAAACGGTCATCTCTTACGAGAAGCAATACCGCATCGGTAAACGAACACTTCTCGATTTACTTAACACTGAAAATGAGCTCTTTGAAGCTCGTAAAGGCTATTTAGATGCCAAGTATGATGAACAATATGCTAAATACCGGGTCATGAACGCAACCGGTAATTTACTGGCAGGTTTACGTGTCGATATCCCCCAAGAATGGAATGAAAAGGTAGAATATTAATGAAGCTGCTAAAAACTTTATTTCTGCTCTGTCTATTGGTTACTTCCGCTAACATTTTAGCTGAAACAAACGATGAAGAGTTCGAGTATCGAGCGTTCCCTGAAAGCGTACAAAGTTACGATCTAGAAGACGACGACAATGATGGTGTTATCAACGCCCGTGATTTATGTGTTAATACACAGATTGGCGCTGAAATCGATAATGACGGCTGCGGCTCTTATTTCGAGTCAACGGAACAGAAAAAACTTCACATCTTATTTGCCAACAATTCAACAGAAATCAATCCTGTTTTTCTTGGCCAAATTCGTCAAATGGCCGCGTTTTTAAAGCAGTATGAAAACACAACCATTCGTCTACAAGGCTACGCGAGTAAAGTCGGAAACGCGGCTCACAACTTAGACTTATCGAAAGAACGAGCATCAAATGTAAGGCGAGCCCTAATAAGTAATGGTATACAACCATCTAGAGTGACAATCGTTGGCTACGGGGATACCGTTTCTAATGGAGAGGGAACCAAAATCAACCATGCGCTCAATCGAAAAGTTGTCGCTTCTGTCACCGGATTCAAAGGCAACATCAAAGAAGAATGGAATATATTTACAAAAACCGGAAAATAGTAACAGCCAAGAGAAGCAAATTTAAAATATTACCTTAATATCGAGGTTTGAACTTCGCCCCAGACTTGCCTTGATGCGAGCACAAAGAGCTGATATCTAAATAACACGGGATTTCAATGCACTACAGGTTTTTTTGATTGTAGTGATCTTTAAAAAGGTATCGGCTAGCAACTCCCACTTTTTAATTAACTTATTAGTTCTATAACGAGAAAGATTGTATTTAATTTCATTAGGACACTCACAAAATCCCTGGTGGCAGTTGAACCAATACCAACACTACGGGGTTCTTACTCCAAAACTTTAAACTGATTCGAGCAATACCAAATATTTTGCATAACTTAAAAGTAACATAGCTCTGTTCGAATTTCTCAATTATATACCCGTTCAACTTGAAGGTGCAGGTTCCAGTAACTGAAAATTATCCGTAATTCTGGATGTAAGTGAGCCTT
>NZ_JAPPTM010000060.1:0-3212 GCF_027587105.1 Vibrio sp. RW | reverse complement strand
GGGGTTCTAGGGATTTTCCCCTCTAAAAAGACATAATCCTCTGTAGACCACACCAATAAATGGCTGCGGAGGTGGTTTACTTTCAGCTTGGAGCCTAATCATCCACTATCGGCCTTGTTATTTCGCCAATATTGGGCAATTTCCCAGTATTAGTGAAGTTATACGTTCCGCTTAAGTTGATATTTTGCCACGCAACGGGCGAAACAGCACGAGTGATACCCGCTTTCTCTTCATCTCCTCTCGCTTCAAAGTGTCCCAGCAGATGACTCAGTATCGCGGAGTTGAAGTAGATGATCGCGTTGGCAAGCAATCTTGCACATTCATTCCAGATAGCGATTTCACTCTCGTTTTTGCCTCGGAACTGATCGCCATTCACCGACGCAATAGCCCGTCTCAGGAAGTGCCACGCTTCTCCCCGGTTAAGGGCACGCTGAACGTACTGCCGCAAACTGGCATTGTCTATGTAATCCAGTAAATATTGCGCTTTGACCAGTCGATTATACTCCGTCAGCGCCTGTAATGTCGGGTGCCCCGAAGGATAACCAGACAACTTTCTTACCAGCATTGCCTGTGTCGTTCGCTTTGTCTGAAGTGACAGAACAATGCGCCTAATATCCTGCCATCCCGTTTCGATGACATTCGTCCTGATGGGCTTTTTCAGGGCAAGGTTGGTGCCGCCGTGTTCATTTTCAGTTACGTCAAACAGATCATTGATGACACTACTGAACTGCGCGTATCGCGGTGCAAAACTGTAACCGCATAGATCCAGTAAGGCGAAGTTAACATGATTGACACCGTGTGTATCTGTCGAGAGTACGTCAGGTTTGATTTCACTGCTGTTGGATTGTAACAGGTCATAAATATAGTGTGATTCGTGCTCGTTGGAACCGATGATCCGAGCATTGAGGGCGCTGTGGTTGGCCACCAGTGTCATGGCCGTGATCCCTTTGTTGGTGCCGAAATACTTAGAGGAGTACCGGGTTTTAAAGGTTTCCAGATGGGTTTCGAATTTCTGACCATCCGCACTGGCATGCAGCTGGTCCTCCTGAATATGGTAGTGGCGGAAGATGGGTAGCGCTGCAACCGCATTATTGATCACGTCGCTGGCGTCATGCAGCGTTTCAGGCCGGATATAGTTGGCCTGCACCGTACTCAGGTGTTCATAGCTTCGATCGGAGATCTGCGCCATGCCATACACACCACGGTGAGTGGCGTTGGCAATCAGAATGGCCAGTAAATCATCCTGATGAGTGAACCCTTGTTTTTGTATCGGAAGTACATGAGTCAGACATTTCATGAACCCGGTTTCGCGCTCTACATACCGCAGTACATCCGCGATACCGACCGGTTGCATTCGCTTAAAAAAGGGATTGTTGACCAGAGATGTAGCGCTTTTGGTCGGCAGACGCCAGCGGGTACCGGTACGATTTTTCATGATCACATTTCGATTGTCTCCCTCATCAATATGGAGAGCAACGTCTTTGAGTGCACTTTCCAGCCGGTGTTGTTTCTCCTGTAACAATAACTCTGCGGGCTGTTTTAGTCTGTCCAGTGTTGATGAGGCCAGCAAGGTATCCTGCGATGTCTGGGGGATCAGGTCGTCTTCCAGTGCGCGGTATTTGGTAACATTTGGCAAATAAATGCGTCCATTCAGTCGTGAGGTTAACTGCCGGTAGAGCAGCCATTCGTAACGTTGCGGGTTAACGTTATCCTGTTTAACCAACCATGGGAGGTGCTTTTTCGGGATGAGCGACGTATCCATCGTCTTCAGTGGTCCACCGAATGCGATTTCCGTCTGCATCTGTTGAAGTTGGGCGACGACGGCTTCTGAGCCTTTACCGGCCTCACATTCAAGGCACAAGAACACCTGCCTTAACAGTTGCTCCAGGAGATTGCATTGTTCATCGTAATGTTGCCACTGGTACTCTTCCACGGTCCGTTTCTGTTTTTTCAGGTAAAGGCAGAGGGTCTGGATATCCCTGTCATTCATGACCTTCAATGCCTGTTGTCTGACTACTGAGAAGGGTTGATTATCATCAATGTTCTCATCCACAAACAGATGCAGTAACTCTGCCGCTTTCGTGACATTGTCCGCGGCTGACTGCCAGGACAGGAACACTGCTTGTTGTGCAAAGGTGTTGGCAGCTTCTTGTTGCTTGCGGATATGGTAAATGAACCCATCAGTTAACCGTTCCAGTGCCAGTTGTATCCGCTCTGTCAGGTGACATAGCAACCATAGATGCTGCTGTGCGCGTTTGAATCGTTTGAGTTTACTACCGTAATAGTTGATGAGCTCACCGAAGTGTTGTCGATTTTTAAGAGACAGATTAAGCCCATCGATAACGCCATTGATTTGCGTGCGCCATGGCGCTAACTGATGATAAAGGGCAAGCTCTTTTTTAAGTTCAGGTACGGTCAGACTTTTTGCACCGCCTCTGAGCTGGTTCAGGCTTAGTCCGTCATCAATGGCTGTTATGCTGTCCAGAAAGACGTGAAGTTCAGGACTGGTGAGTTGATTAAGTTGGTGCGCCAGGTCTTTTCTGACCTGCTGCATCGCTCTGCTTATCAGTCTCTGGAGTACGGTGTACCTAGGGATAGCAATGCTGTGACTGGTTAGGAATTCAATAGCAGTATCAAAGAGGTAACGCGGCTCCAGCCAGGCATTGCCCACCTGAACAAGGTGGTCGAAAAGAGAATTGAAGTGCTGACTTTCGTCCCATTTGTGATAACCAGCAAGGTCTAATACTTTTGCGTAGAGTCGATCTTTTTGTTTTTGTGAGGGAGTGAATGGTCTGAGCCCCTTGCCGCCAAGCAGCTCTTTACTGATGAACATTAAATCCTTAGAAACCTGCGAGTAAGCGATATCTAGGATGACGGGCTTTGATTTGAAGTATCCCAAAATCGCGACAAAGTAACATCTATGAACTCTGAGACGAATTGACCGAAAAACTGCCAATTCCGCATCGTTCAGAGAAAAGTACAGACGTTGTTCTTCGATTGAAAAAATGGGTGGGGAATAAAGATTTGCCTGTTCTGCTCTCGTGAGAATAGTAATTTCGTTTTTGATGGCCATATCAGGGCTGTTCCGTATTAAATGTACGATATTTACCTAATTTGCCACACTTATAAGTAGTAACCCACCTCCGCAGCCATTTATTGGTGTGGTCTACAGAGAATTATGTCTTTTTAGAGGGGAAAATCCCTAGAACCCC
>NZ_JAPPTM010000006.1:0-253828 GCF_027587105.1 Vibrio sp. RW | reverse complement strand
TGATAAACAAACCATAGATGAGAAATATAACTTGCATCGCTATATTTATTAGATAGTCCATTACTCACAGCTTAACTTTACATATCACCTTTCATTATTTTTTCTTAATCGATATGAAAAATTTAATCGTGTTTAGACTAAATTGGCCTTCTATAAGCTCAGTACTGGGTTTATTTAGGCTCATACCCTTTGGCTTAGCTTTCGTTTAAACTCAGGCAAGCAATATAGAAGATTAAAAGATAGGTCGATGATAGTGGCGACACTCATATAACTGCTAATGTCTTTGACCTCCCTCACCACGCTAGTCCTAGCTAAAACTACCAACCCTATCGGATGGCAATACATACAAAGTCTCATAAAATTCCAGAAGACTAAGAACTTGATAACACAAGGAATTACAGGCACAAAAAAGCCCACACTAGGTGGGCTTTTTCGTATCGCTACTGGACTCGACTATCATACCTATCTTTTTGATTAAATTAAATATTATAAAAATCGAGTTTTAAGATGTTACTTCCGGTGTTACTTTAGTCACTATCGACCTTCAACTTACACATTGGCTACAGATTTTTGAAAAGACTACAGCTTATCTTGATGATCTACTATGTACTCTAATCTATCCGCTTCAACAGCTAGAGTATAAGTACAATAGACAAACTCTTCCCAACTGAAGTTATCTAGTGGATGGATAATCCGTCCACTTATACCCCCCTCTTGGTCAAGCAAAAACTCAACAACATCGATTTTCTTGTTTCTCATCCACGTATATTGAACAATTTTCTTGTCTTTATTGACACCAAACTTAGCTATATTTTCAGCTAAGACAGCCTTACTAATTAAGAGGCATAAACCATCGAGCTCATAGACCTCGACAGTATGATAACGCCGTAATGCTTCATGCCCAATATCAAACCGTAAGGCGATATGGTCTGGCTTATAAGTTACATCAACAGTGACATCTAACAGATGATTATTCAGTTGTAATGAAGAATAGCGAACATCTTTAGAATAACTAAGAAGGCATTCAGATTGAGGAAAATGCTTTTCTCCCTTAAGGCGTTGGAGTCCAAGTCTGTCAAAGGAGAACTCAATTTCCTGAGCTTGTGTAATCGTATTATCACCAACAAGCATTTCACTATTCGCATACAACTGGTAACTACCAGATCCAGTTTCAACAGCAAGAGTCCGATGCGGTTTTTGCCAGCATTCCTTTTGCATGTATTCGAACAAGCAATCGTTAGAAAGTTGGTAGTGAGCTAATTCACGTTCGGTGTGAAATAACAGATCCCCAGTCCTTTTCGCTGCACTAATTTGCGCTGTTACTTTTTCACCAATAGATTGCTCAAATTGCTCAACAAGTGATTTTACGTGCGCAACCGTATCGCTTACTGTAGTACTATGCGTTTCAATAATGCCTTGCTTTATCTCTGATAAATCAGGGAATGAAAATTCTGCATAAGGCGACTTCAAAAAACTGACTATCTGAGATGGAATATCAGACTTATCACTCAGAGCTTCGTCTGTATTTACAGTATCGAGTGGTTTTGTTGTTGGCTGTTCAAGCTCATGAAGTGATTCGATAAAATCATTCAGGTTATGACATAACTGTCTAACTTGTAGCAGTTCAATGCTTTCTTTTATGTAGGGAAAAGCAACCTGTATCAGATCATCTTCTAATGTCACTTTACCTTCAGATTCTCCATGCGAGATGAATCGACGTTGCGTAAGAGATGCTACTCGATCTACACGTCCTGTTTTTTGTTCAATACTCACAGGAGAGCCGGATAAACCGTAGTGAACCACACTGTCACAGAAGGAATGTAAATCTTCGCCCTCTTGGAATACATTCGTTGATATCAGCGCCAATGGGTATCCCGGCATCCGAAATTTACGAGCCTGGGCAGAACGAATGCCATAGGTTTCACCTGTTGCGCCAATAACAGGTGATACAGGGTTTAATCTTTTACTTAGAAACGAACGTCTCTCATCTTGTTTTTTATCGAGAACTTCAGGGATATTCACTTTAATAATGTGATCCAGTTGATCTGCTAGTGCTGATAGTTCTTGGTATGTTGAGAAGCCCACACTCTTTTGTTGTTGCTTAATACGCGAGACTAGATCTTTTAGTAAATCAGTGCGGTCTTTTGATTTAAGTTTACCCGGGGATTGCTTCAAACGGGATAGATAGAGATCAATGATGCCATGCCCAGTTCTGAGGCATAAACTAATAACCTGACTATGAACGTCTAGTTTCTCTAGTAGCGCAACGCAATCTCCATTATTCATGAGTGCAGAGTAGAGAGCATCTTGAAGTGGGAATATAACTTGTAATAAGTTTTGTTTCTGAAGTTCAGTGTAGAAAGTTTCTCTAGATAGATGTTTCTGGAGTACATCGAGCGACACATCCCCATTATTATTAATCGATGGGGAGTAATGTGTCACTAAGCCTTGTAGTAAAGGTTCCAAGAACAAATATTGAGTATCAGAGCACATTAACCATTCAATAAAGCCCAGCTGACAAGCCCTGAATTCATCTAGCTTGTTTTTCGGTTGTTTGGAATCCCTGTACTTCCTTGCATACGTTAACAAATCATCCTGATTTTTCGTAATAAGCTTCTCTAAGTTACCCAATTCCTTTTGATACGTTAGGATAAACGCTGCCCAATTATGCTCAAAAATCAGACCAATCGCCCGATTTTTAGATGATGTCGCTTTACGAATATCGTCTGGAGTACTCAAATTCGATACCGAGTTTGCCGTAATATCAACCGCTTCTTGAGTTAATTTTCCACGGAAAAACCAAGAGAAAAATGTATCATTCTTCGGGGGTTGGTTATCATCAGGCGTCCCCTCTTTGCCTTCAATATATTCCCCTTCAGAAATGCCCTCTTCCTTGTAACGGCTGTCGTGTCTATATGCTTCAAATAATGTCTTAAACATTGAATTCATTGGCTTGTATAAGCTCAACTCTTCAGAAATGTAACTTTCTAACCACTGACTATAGTGATCATCGAGCTTGTCTTTCAGTTCTTTCACACTCTTCACACGTCTTACGAAGACAATCTGTTTTTTGTTCTGTTTAAATAACTTGCCACTTAGCTGTTCGCAAACGGTATCCATTTTGGGATGAGGTAAAGTGGTACCAAGATTTGACTCCTTGTAGCTTTCAACAATACGGTCAAGGACATTTCTATCTTGAGCATCCTTCGTGTCTCTGTCGGTATCATCATTATCGAACTGAACAGGCGATGATTTTACTGTTTGTGCATAGCTTTCAAAACTAGCCATCATACCGATTTGAAATGCAGGGCTGTCCCCTGCTCTATTTAGGCTCTCACCAACTTTCTTTTGAACCAGTGCTGTAACCAATTTTTGATTATCACTTTTTAGCTGAACTTGTGCCGAGCCCCCATCTCTATGCTCTTTTCGATACATGTTTCGAGTATGATCACGGCCATTCACTTCAATACGGTTCAGTCTTCTCACCATAAAGAGGCGAAGGTGTTTCACTATATTTTCTTTATCGTCGTTAAATATATTGTCTGGTAGGAGGTTTTCTTTTCCTACCAATCTCAACTGATTTCTCAGCTGGTTTATATTCCGATCATATGGTGTAGCTGACAGGAGAAGTGCATTTTTTACTCTTGCCGGTAACTTACCATTGAAACCTAAAACCTTAGACAACACCTGATTGCGATCGCTGCTTTCAAAGCCATGTTTAAAGTTATGCGCCTCGTCAATAATGATAAGATCAAAAGTAGGCAAGATATAATTCAGAGCTTCAGCATATCTATCTTTAACATCATGCTTAGACTCAATGATCTTAAGCCAGGTTTTAGCTGGTACAAGCTCTTGCAACTCATCGCAGCGCTTTTTCCATAGAGATAGGTCATCATTCAAACTGATACTAAAACTGTCTTTAGAAATAAAGTAATCAGCATAATATCCACTCGAAGCAGCGTAGATCATCTCCGGAACATTGTTGCAGCTAATATGGGGAACAGCCGATTTTCCATCTGGGGTACGAATACGATACTGAGAAACTTTCACATTATGTGCAATAAAGCTTCTGTACTCTTTTAACCATTTATCCTGAACATTCTTACTCGGACAGATATAAAGAACCCTTAGCGATGGGTTGAAATAGCGCATCAAGGCCACAACACCAAGTGCTATGTAAGTCTTCCCCATTCCTACTTCATCAGCAAGATAGCCAAGCCCCACACTAGGATCTGCAATCATATTATGCAGAGCGACTGCGCCTTCTAGCTGAACTTTTCCTAAAGCTATTAGAGATTCTTGCCCTCCTGAAAAATCGATCAATTCTCGGGCATTTTCCAAATCTAGCATTGTCATAGTTGGTCACTCATTTATTGAACCGATTCAGTGTCGTAGGGATGAGAAAACTGGGTTTCAAACCAATTAAAAAATCGCTGACGATCTTTTGCTGAATTATTGTCGAGTTTGATATCGTCACTATGTTTAAGTGCTCTGATGCGCCTTTCAATTTCATTGATCAACCCTTCAACATTTGAACGACAAACAAAGTCATCGTCATTCAGAATTTCCAATGCAGAAAGGGATAATAAATAAGCAATAATTCCATCGTAATTTTCTGACTCTTTGTCATACACACATTGAATAAGCGAAGGTAAGCTATCTATACCAGCCCCTGTTAGGTAATAGTCAACTTGTTCTGAAGCATCGTTTGCAAAGGCAACTTTTAGACGTTGATTTAAAATTTTAAATGCTTGGAAAATTTCGGCATATTCGCAGAAGAACTGGTTTTCAACCTGGTCGTCATCAATGCCCGTGATCTCTCCACTGGCTTTTGTTAATACCAATCTATTGATGAAGGCATTATCTAGTACAAGCTGACGTTGCTCTGGCTTCATACCTGAATAGATAGCGAGTATTTGTTGAGGTGTTAATGTTGGAAGTTCAATAGGTTTATGTGTCCAGCTTGTTTGTTGAATCATAATCCTATGAGTTGTAAACGGTTTATTCGTTCTCTCATTCACACCACTGACTTCCATCAGAGAACTGTTTTTTAAAGCGTCTTCAAGATTTATACTCGGCTCACAATGCGTTTCATTGTAAGTAACTTGCCACGGCTTGGTGACAACGTCACCATTGGGGCCATGAAGTTGGATCTCATACTTCATGCACTTTGATGTTCGACCAATCAGTGTTTTTTCTTTCCAGTCATACGTTAAGTAGAACTCAGGTAAGGTTTCATCACTATCAGCATCCCCCTCAGCTCCTTCTTCGATTGTCGATGGCTCAAATTTAACGAATGCTTTCTGTTGAAGAGGTTCAAGCATCGATTTGATTTTTGGTAACCTAACAAAGAACCCCGACTCCACATTTTCAGAGGTTGCCATATGGCTGAAGTTCACAGAGCCTATAAATACCCATGATTGCATTCCGTTATAAAAATGAAAAATTTTGGCATGCAGCTTACGAAAAACATCTTGATTTAACCCTAATGAAGTCTGCAGATCTTCTGTCCATTGCCCCCACTCAATATCATCACTGTCATTGATGTGTTCAAAAAATTCTTTCTGGCAAAATGCCGTTTCCTCTTCATCTTGTGGTAAAAGAATGGTTATGCTTTTAACGCCAAGAGGATAAAATTTTTGATGTAACTTACTTTTAGGATCGTCAGGAAAAAATGGCGATATAATTTCTAATTTCCAATTCTTATATTGGTTAAGTACTTCACTTTGTTTCAAAAACTGAAAAAAATTACCTTTGGTTCTTTCCAGATCAAAATAGTGAACCGTTGGAGCACGATTAAAATAAGTACAGTCTTCTAAGAAACTTTTAATAGCCGTAATTGCATCAGAGTTGATATTACGATGTCGATTTGACTCTAGGAAGGCGATGTCTGACTTTAAGTGGTTCAAAAAACGTTGTTTTACATTACCACTCGATACTTCTTCCCAATGCTGTACCTCTATGTTTTCCCACCAACTTTTTTGGGTCAGATTATTTGAACCAGAAGAAAACAGAAGTGTTTGATTTCCATCATCATCCTCACCCAGTAGGTAAATATTTTTGGCATGAAATGCACGGTTACCTGCGGTGACACCATGGCACAGGTACTCCATTTGAGGTGACTGCTCTTTCTTGAACACTTTTGCATCATAGAATACATCAATGCTTAAACCTGATTCCCTAAGTATTTCTCTAATTTGAAATAGCTTAACGCGCTCGTCAGTCGAGTAAGGTGTATGTGTTGGTAATAGTTCGGGAATTACTTCTAATTCGAAAAAATTGGGCTCAAATGTATATGAAGTAAAAACAGCTGCGATTATATGTTTATCATTGATTACCGAGGCCAATGCATTGGTGATTGAAGATTTCTCCATACTATTTTCCCTCCGAAATCATAAGATTTTGATAAGTTAATGCCATGGTTAAAAATGAGCCAATAAAATAGTCATACGCCCATTTTTTTCTTAATTCTTCAGTGTTTAATAGTTTTGCTGATTCGCTTTTGATCAACACGTCGAGTTTCTTATTTTCATCAACTCGAATCCATGCTGCGCCACCTCGCTTCTGCATGACTACTTTATTAAGATCAATGATCATCGTGATAGCATTGGTAAAATCATAAGATTTGATTTGTTTAAGGATCATTGAAATTTGATCTTTTCGCGGATAGTTAGACTGTGGTAATTCGTCTGGCAGATAAGAAAAATCAAACTCTTTATCTTCTAAAGTCTTAATGACTTTTTCTAACTCAACACCATGCTGGGTCTGGGAGTATTGGAAAATGTTATTGATAGCTGCTAGTACTTCATCTACCACAGTAATCTCTTTGAGCGCAGACTTTAACTGAGGTGAAATGTTTTTGTTTAGCAGTTCATTAATATAACTATCTTTGTTACTCATAAGAATTCGATTTTTAACTAGCTCTTGAGTATGACGCCATAGCTCTTGCTGTAGGCAGTTTTGCTCCTGTTCTAACTTTGTGGAGCTAGTAATACCGACTAACAGTTGTTCAAGCATGTTTAATGTGATAGCTGGATTCGCCAGCATATCCATAAATTCAGCGGAATAGCTTTCTAAACGTTGAATTGAGATTTCTTTAGCACTAATCATTTCTTGAATTGCTGGCTTATCAACAAGAGCTTCTAACTGCAAAGCAATTTGTAACCCGCTTTCGGTTAATTCCCTGTCATTACCACGAATAAGACCAGTGTCTCTCATTGCGGAAGAATAAAGCCCCCACAGCCCATAACTGGCTTGATTACTCAGTATTTGTTCTTTACCTGTACCAATCGCAATTTTATTTTGCTCATTCATGCGCTGTGAAACACGGTTAATCCCCATAATTGCATTAGATTGCCCAATACGCCTTAAATAGGCTGCAACTTGTTCATAACGTAAAAAGTATTCTCGAATTTGCTTATTGCGAGCTGTTGGCTCTGATTCACTAGCCAATTCATTTGCCCAGTAAAAACCAAGTAATGCCGTTGTGAAGTTTTCAAGAGAAGAAGTAATTGTTGTTAGATTTCCGATGACATTACGGCCTAAAGTACTCCAAACCAACTCGAAGCCCAAAGGGTCTCTGGAGCCTTTGGGCTTCGAACGGTCATCAAGAAGAGACAATAATGGCATGCTCAGTGGCCTCAACTAGGTTTTTAAAGAACTTAATGCACTTTTCAGCTTCTGGCTTACTGATCAAGTGAGATGTTTGCTTATCTGCAACAGAACGATGAACTGCATCCCCACGCTTCTGTATCCACTCATTGAGTTTAGCTCTAGTTCTGTTGGGATCTTCATAACCAGGCCACGACCAAGAACCGGTCACATCAATACCAAGAAAACGTTCAAAAATATCTTTTGTTTTTTTGCTATTCGGCGTATGGAAGAACTTTAGTTCTTTTTCCAATGAATTACTGATGAAGTGACCTATCTGAGAGCCTTGAAGTACCTTTGTCTGCAATGCAACTTCCTCACTAACCTTGTCTTCTACATAAGTTTCCCATGCGGTTAAAGACATTATCAGCGCAGCACGCTTTAATTCTTCAGGGTCACGTCCCAAATCTGGAATACTCTTCATGTGTTCATATGCTTCTAAAATCCTTTCAGCGTCTTGAATAGACACATCGAAGATATTTCTTGCTTGGTACATAACAATCCTTAATTTTTATTAACGTCTTAAGTCAGTCCACTCTGAAAAGTAATGAATGGGTTCACAAATTTTGTTCATTGATGTGTAGTGAGAGTTACCTATTTGAATACCGTGAACCTGTAACCCATGATTTTTCCTTCGGTTGCTAATTTTTCTACTTAATCCCGAAGACACAGGAAATTCACCATCGCTCACCAACAAGATATCAGCTTTGTACCACTCCTCTGAATCGCATTTTTGCAGAGCTTTATTAAGAGGCTCGTCGACATCAGTGCCACCACTAAAAGACATCGTCAAAAAGTTAAGTAAGACATTAAAGTCTGAAGCATCCAATGTTAGGTCAAGCTCACTGACTTCTCCCTTGCTACCAAACAAATAAACGTAGCAGCGACGCTTTTCCTTGTATGCGACCTTTAGACATTCCAAAACACTGGCTTTGGCAATATTTTCTGGCAACCCAGCCATAGAGCCCGATGTATCCAAGCAGATCACCATCGGACCTCGGTTCTTATTACTTTTATTGCCCTGCTTTTCACTTATACTCTCTTGTTCTATTAACTCTTCTGTTTCCAGGTTCTCAGTCCCTTCCACTGAGTAAGAAAGTAAAGCATGCTCAGCGCGCTTGGCATGCCAGAGTTTTTTGAGTACAGGGTTAGTTAACAGTAAAGCTTCTTGGGGCAACATTCTAGAGATCGAATCTGATCGAGTAATGCCTTTAGTTTCCATAGGGACGAGAGGTGTTACTACATGCTTCTCATGTCTAGTAGCAACACTCATTTTAATCACTATTTCTTCAAGAACTGAGCCATCTGCTTGCTCATCACGCCCTAAGTCTCGAATCAAACTTTGTAACTTGGGAAGCTTTTTTACAAGCTTGTTCAACCGAACAATATCGAGCCAACCATGGCTTTGAAAAACGCCTTTTGGTAAGTCAAAACCTAACCCTGTAATTAAACCTAGCTCCGTAAATACTTCTCCTAGCTCAGACCATATCGCCAGCCTTTGTTGCCATACATCAGGCAAGATCCCGATACCTTCCTCACTAGATAGCAACTGCTGCCAGGTTTTTTCTGAAGCAGTTGCGGCAATTCTTGCTCGCTGTGCGTTGGTTAGAGAAAGAGGTTTAGCTTGCTTGCGCTTGGTCTTTTTCTTCTCTAAAGCTTGCTTGATTTGATTTAACGCTTCTTCTTCCAACTGCTTAATCAGACCAGTAGCTAACGGCGATGCTTTAGATTGAAGCTTATCTATCGTAGTTAGAATGTCAGAAAGCAGCGCATCTGTGACCTCTTCACTCTGTAAGCAGTACCGATTTAATCCAGTTTCTTCTACCGCCTTGCAAATCGCATTCGTCAGTGATCGAGGCGCTAAGGGAGACAAGCTCGTCGGATTCTCTCCCGTTAGAAGCTCATTTCTAGATTTAACTAAAGACTCGCACCGCTCCGCTAATTCGCCGACAGAGCTCGTAATAACCGCCGGAAGAAACTTCTCCGGCACATTATCGAGGCATGTAAATTGACTATCCAAGTTGAATAACGGAGATTGAACCTGATATGACTCGCTAATCACACAATTCTCCTTCGATTACGTCACTATTGCTTGGTTCTAGAGCTAAAGTAGGTGATTTTTCTAGGGGTAGATTTTTAAAACCCGACTCTATCGAAGCAACCCTTTTAAGTAGTTTATCGCCCTCTTTTATAGAGTTATTCAGAGCGTTAGTAACTTCAGATAATAAATGCTTCTCTAGCCAAAGGTGATTATCAAAGTAGCCTGAGACTTCTGACAGTTCTTTGTTTACGTGATTATAATGGGTTTCTACACTACTTGTTAGGCTTTGAATTTCTCGGACTCGACCTTCAATATGAGCTTGAGAAAATGAGTTGTTCAGCGGTATTGGGGTATTTTTAACTTCGTCAAAAATTGGCTTATTTTCTCCACGTCTTATGTGATTGTGCTTATCAGTAGTTTCCTCTTTGTAGTAATCATCCCAGTACAACAAATCACCGTAGTTATTTTTTTTGTGGTACTTGCTAACCTCTTCCACGACTTCATCGCCTTCTCGGTCAAGATACAAAGGGCGGCCTTTAGAGTCTTGTTTATGAGTAAGTTGGTCTTCCTTAAGTTTTTTTTCCCACGCTTTGATAACCTGCATCAAACGCGATGACGGAGTTTTTCCGTCGACTGTCACCAATCGCTTGTAGAGCTCTTGTAGGCCCTCAAATTGCTCTGGTTGTTCCCATAAACAATGTGGAAGAATCCATGTGTCGTAAATACTGGTTTCATTAAAGCCTGAAGTGAAAGCTGACACTTTCATCAATTTGACCAGCTTACGCCAACGTCGATCAGATACGTAAATCTCTTGTGACGCTAAGTAATTACGAAACTCTTTACACGCTTCTTTCGTTGCTAAAGTCAACTCAACTTTCTCAGCTAGGCGCTGTACCTCATTTAGATCTTCAACCTTCAAACGTACATTGAGTTCTGGGTCGAACCCCTCTAATGCCCCACAAAGTAATGCATCAAAAGACTCTGTAGACACAGGCGACACATAAGAACGCAGAATGAATCTATCGTATAAAGCGCTGAGCTCCTCGCCTTCCGGTAACTCGTTACTTGCTGCTACAACAGAGATTAAAGGAACATTGACTCTTCGATTCCCGTTATCAAACTGGCGTTCGTTCAGCAAAGTTAGAAGACTGTTTAAGATTGCACTGTTTGCTTTAAAGATTTCATCGATAAACGCCACGGATGCTTCAGGCAGGTATCCACTAGTAAGCCTATTGTAACGATCCTCTTCCAACGCTTTGATCGAAAGCGGTCCAAACAGCTCTTCTGGAACAGAAAAACGCGTAACTAGTCGTTCAAAATAATTAGCCTCAACAAAGACACTTTTCAGCCGCTTTGCCAGTTCACTTTTAGCCGTTCCTGGAGGCCCAACTAGTAAGACATGCTCACCAGAAAGTGCAGCTAGCATCATAAGTCGGACTTGCTGCTCTCTTTCCAATAATCCATCACTCATCTGGGCCATTAGTGTTTGTAGCTTGTCTTTTCTGTTCATCGTTGTTGTACATACTGTCGTTGTCAAAATAAATTCCTTCTCTTTATGTCGTTAGCGTACATTTGGTAACGGATTTAGTCCGAGCACCACACGCGTAACTCAGCTAATGTTGTTTTCTTTATGAAAAGTTCTGTTGTTCCAAGTAATTTGAGCATTTCTTCTGTAATTTTCTCTTTGCTCACTCCCGGTTGCACCACTGCGACTTGAAACTCGATAGGAGTGGTACGTGAGCGATTTTTGATGCTTTCCAACTGAGCTATATTCCCTTTCAAAAAACGGCTTTGACCTCGCCCTTTCCAAGCTCCCTCACGCTTTTGAATATGTTTGTATAAATAAGGAAGACCAACATGCTTCCAACGTACAGAACGTTGAGCCTGCCCGCAGACTTCATAAAGATCACTTAGTCGTCTTCCAGGTTCATTACCATGAGAGTATTTACAGTGGTACAGGCTTAGAATTATCTTGTCCGGCAGAGATTTAATTGCCACTAAATCAGCAGCTTCTCCATGGTCATCATCATTGATTACGATGTCGTACTCTGAGTCGATAAGCTGCCAAGTTTGGTGCTGTACTGTATTAGTATTTAAGTTCGCACCCATTGACTCTTTCGTTATGTCCACGGTCCATCCGACAGGATTCAATGCGTCAGGAGAGTAACTACCTATATTGTCCCTCACCTCAACCCAATAGCAGTTATAAGAAAATGAACCATCAGCGTAATAGACGAATATCGGATCGTGGTACATCTCCTCTATGAGCGTTCTAGGTTCAGAGTTCCCTACTTGAATAGAGATCGGCTCACCTTCTAACAATTGATAGTCATAACCTTTCGACAGCTCTTGATCGATCAGCAATTTGTATTTCGATGCGGTTTGAGAGGACTCAAAAACCAGAATGGGTTCTTTGGTTTGTTCATCCCATGTCACTTTTAAGTCGACCTCATACAAGTAGAATGAAGATGAACCAAAGTATATTTTGACGCCCTCTTCATTACGGACTTGAAGTTGCTCACCCCACTGTATTGATATCGGCATATAAAGATGAGGGTTGTCTATTTTCTGAGGTCTCAAGAAGTCACGTGTAATGTTTGTATCATCATTACCACCCTCTACTACTTTATCCCACGCTGCTTTTGCCCAGAGTAACCAGTCGGCGATTGAACCCGCTTTGGGAGACCAAACTTTACCTTTACGCTCCGAACAGCCCCACAATACTTTGTTGCCATCCTCATACCCCATGGCCGCAATATTGCTAAGAGTTGACGCAGATTTTTCAACTGCGCTTAGCCCCTCGGTAACGTTTGGTCCAAAGAATTGCGTAAAGCTAATCGCTCCGTTTTGTGCAGAACCAAGATTATTCACCAGTGGATATTCGATGTTATTGAGAACATTAAAAATCTGTTTTCCTGACATAACATAAGTGGACTCACCACATAATTTTTCAGCCAGTATTTCTACTTTAAACCCCTTATAATCATTTGAATAAATGAGTAAAGCGTTACGTTCATTATCCCAATGAGCTATCAGTATTTTGTAGTTGATGTCTTTAACATCTTTAAAGTGACCCCATTTCACAGACGTGCTGGCTACAGCCAACAACACCAAAATATTTTCCTCGCTTGAAATTGAATGCCACATTTCATCATGACTGAATTTAATATCCGTGAACTTTTCAGGATTCCAACTTTCACAATCTGTCTTAAATAACATAGCTGAGCAAGATGGTCGCAAGTTCCAGAGCGAAAGCTGTTCGTGCAAGTCACCTTGCCCTCTAAGAGAGTCAACAACCTCCTGTAATCGCACCTCTCGTTCTATTTGATTCTCTGACAAGCGTCTTAACACTTCATCCCAATCAGCACCAAGTGCGTACAATTTCTGCAACGCACCTTCAACGCCAGGATCTGCTATATTTACAACCACGCTTGCAGAACCAAGTGTTTCTTTGTGAGAGACACGGGTAAACCGCCCAATAAACTGTAACGTTATCGCCAAACTTTTATGATGGTCATGAATAGCCGCAATTTTTAGGTTTGGTAAATCGTACCCTTCACCTAGCATATCGACACATACTACCACTTTGGCTTCTCGTGCTCGCAGATAGGCAAGGCGCTTATTTTGTTCCGTTTTAGAAAGGTCGGAATGAACCAATACAGGTTTAAGCTCTGGCGCTAATTTCTGATATAGATTAAAGACTTCTTTCGCTCTTTCTTTAGTTTTCACCCTAGCCATCATTAAGTGATCAAGCCCTGAATCCATATCATGCTGTAGCAACTTGATTGCTTTATCTGCGATAGCGAGATCCATGGAATCTTGGAAGTATTCTTCTACTGGTTCGAGCTGTACGTTAGTAAAATAGCCTGCTTTTTGAGCTTCACCCATGGTGTAGTTGTAGATGATTTTGGCACCCAAACTTTGAGTATCATTACGGAAAGGCGTAGCGGTAAACTGAACAACTCTTTTTCCAACAAATTGCTCTTTTATTCCATTCCACGTATTAGCTGAAATATGATGAGCTTCGTCAACAAAAAGATGACTACAAGCGTTGCAGATTGTTTCAAGTACACCTGAATTGGCAAAGCGTGATTTCAATATTTGAGGTGTTGCAACTAGCACATTAGCACTGTCGAGCAGCTTCTGCGCCTCTTCTACAGTCTTAATGCCCTTTTTGATCTTCACGATAGCTGGATGGAATATTTCTTCTGGGACAACACCCAGCTCTGCCAGGCAACCAAGAGTTTTGAATTTATCGCCGATTTGATCTCGTAACGAATTTGAAGGGACCAACACCAGGACTTTGTCGCAGCGGTGGTAGATCGTTGTCGCCAACATAGTCTCTGTTTTGCCTGTTCCAGTCGGTAGAACGACTGTACTAGGCTCTATATTCGCTGATCTTGAAAACTCAGCCGAGATTGCGTGAAGAGCTCCGACTTGAGGCGTACGCAATCCCAAGCTACCCGACTCTGTGTCCTCGGCCTTAAATATGAACTGATTCTGCCAAGACTTGGAAATTTGCGAGGGTTTCAAATCGTTCAATTTCGTCAACGGGTGGTTTAGCCATCGAAGTTCGGATTCGACAGCTAGCACCTTAAAACTTGCAGGTTTTAGTGTGTATAAAACTGGGTAACCTTCAAGGTGCGAAACACAAACACGCTTACTTTTAACAATATAAAACTTAGCGTAATCACCTCCAATTGGCGACTTACAGATAACGATATCAGCGTTATCCGTAGTAGCTATCGATACTGTGAGCTCAAACGAGCGACGTCCGAACCTCTCGACTCTATTTCCAGAGACTTGGATATCCGGAAACGAAAATGATGGGATTGTTAAAGTAGTAAGATTAACGTCTGTCATAATAGATGGCACCTCTATTCGTAAATGTTGATACAACAATGCAATCAACAAGCATGCCAAACGCTAACATTATGATTTAATTGAATCTTTGCAAACTATCACAGTTTTATATGGTAATAATATTTACCATATGTAAACAAATTAACAGCCAAATAATCCTGCCACGTGTATCGTATCAAGTTGTAAACTCCAATTGCTAATCAAGGATGAGAAGACCACACACCTCTAACAAGTTCAAAATCGTCATATTGAAGAGAGGCGCTATAAGAGCTAGCTTTTGCTTGTAGCAAGTCAATTGGCATCGGCGTAATCTCCGTCAACTCTTGAATCTGGTCCACAGCGCTTGGCTCTGAGAATCCTCTGTCGTAAATAAGCCCACCCTTCGCTGTAAATAAACCTCGAGAGTGTAAAAATCCCGAATCCTTATCATCGGCGCAATACCAATACAGCTTAATGTTTTCAGGCATAGCTTCCTTAAACTCAACGAGAGCTTGCTCTGTTAGATCCCAAGCTGGTTTTCTATCTTCTTCCGAAAAGACGTGAAACTCAACTTCACCTTTCTCACATAGCTTCATCAATTCCAATAGTGTCTTGCGGCTACCAGCTTTAGTTGCGCAAATATATGGATCGTAGATTGTTACCTTTTCTGCGCCAAAGAGAAGACCTGAAGCTGCACTAGCTAAAGACTCGGCTTCACGTGTATAAAGAGATACATACGCAAAGTCCGTATCCTCTAAATCTATGAGTGATGGAACAAATACAGGCCGATCGTCGAAGGAGCCTTCAACCAACCGATGGAATAACTTAGCATCGTGGCTATTTCTAGCAGCCTCTACCCAACCTTCTCCGTCAAACGTCCTTCCAAATGAAACTAACTTGCTTGATTGTAAAGCTCTGAGCTTTTCAGTTGCTCTGTCTAGTTTGGTTCCATCAAGTTCAGCATTAAGCTGCTGAGAGACCTCTCTGAACCAGGCTCTAGGAAAACGAGATAACACTGCTCCTTTCTCGTAGCCCATTCTTGCTTCCAGTATCACAAGATCCATCAAAGAGTTAATTTGACTTGGCGCTACCGCAAACTCCAAATGCAACATCAGAATAGCTCCTCTCTTCTTTCTTCAAAGAAGCCACTTGGCCAAGGTGCATCAAACTCACCTTCATCAGTTGTTTTGATTGGAATTAAACGAGTTTTACCCTCGAATTGCTCACAGAAAACTATCTGTACATCACTTTTCTTACAACCAAATGGTTCGTATTCGATCTCTTCATCTGCGGTTTGGCGGCGACGTTTCAACAGCCTCAATAACAAATGTTCGCTGTGGGTCTCAACCAAGAACATACGGTCAGGGTTTTTCTTAGTTGCCTCGAGCATCATATCCCCTAAGGCTAACTGCCACTTGGGGTGGATATGCAGTTCAGGTTGCTCACACGAAACGATAAGGTCTTGTTCAAGTGATGTGGCAACAACGAATGGGAATACTTGTGATATACCAACACCGACGCTTGACGGCAATAAAGGGATGTCAGTATGAGAGTCTTTAAGAATGACTGATTTTTCACTCAAACTTGCTTCGCCGTAAGCTGGAGACTCAAAACAGTAATTAGTGCCAAAGAACCGGCTACTGACGAACTTTTCATTAGTCTTGTTTTTTACCCTTTCACTCGAAAAGGCGAAAGTCTCCCAGCCCGCAGTTCCGTTATACCAACGCTGAGTGTTCGTATTCTTGTTCAAAACGGTTGCGCGTGTTGGCACAATACGCAGCGGCCCAATATGAAGCAAGTCTTCAAGTTTTTTCACCAATAGCTTTAGTGGTGCAAACGCAGCCTGTGATAGGGCTGCTTCAGCAAACAACTGAGCGGCTAACGGGTGGTCCTCATATACGTTGAACCAATCGAACGGGGTATCCGACAAATCAAGCCTTTTATGGATATTTGGCAACGCATCTTGACCGTTTATGGACACATCTTCCCACTGGCCAGAATCAAAGAGATTTTCGACTTTAAATGACTCATCTACTTCCCAATGTGGCAGTGGTTCATAATGCTTGATTTGACAATCTGGCCGACCTGCTTGAGCTGTTGTTTTGAAATACTCAATGCCGTGGCTTTTACATACATATCGGCTGATGAACGCACGGTTTTTGGTATAGTCCCATTTAATATCTAACTCGAAAGATAAAACGTCTGTATCAGAATCTGTTGTGAAACCCAAATTGGACTCTAACAACCAACGCTCAGAATCTGACAAATAATCATCCCAAATATCCGTTGTACCATCTCTAAAATCCAGAGTCGCGCCTAAGGTGATAACACCATTTAAGTCCTTACCATGAACAATGTTTTGAAAGCCACCAAAGTAAAGTGACTCCCCAGCGATTGAGCTGTATTGCGCATCAAAATTACGTTTGGCGACTATTTCATACAGATACAGTAATGCATGTAATACTGTGCTTTTACCTGTGCTGTTCGCGCCAAAAAACAACGTGATAGGAGCTAATGGAATATTGGCTTTGTTTTTAATGCCTTTGAATCCACCAACAGTAAGTGATGTTATTTTCATTTTTACGTAACCTTTGATCAAAAAAGAGGCATCCGAAGATACCTCTGAAATTTATAGTTGTCCTGAAAAGGCTTTTTGAGAAAGTGCATTGAACAATGCTTGCAACTCTTTGACTGACTCATGATGACGAGAAACTCGTTCGTTAACTTCTTTGACTATCGACTCATACTTGTTTTGCAATTCTACTGGTGGCAACAAGATCTTGATATTTTGAAGCTCTTGAGCGTTGATATTAGCCATCCCAACGATACTCTTACACATGTTGCGTAAGGTTTGTTTCCCATGGGAAGAGTTTAAGTAGCCAGAAATATACCAAGGGTTTCCTAACTCATTGGTTCTAACCCTAATCAAGTAACCTGCTATCGCCATAGGTCTGCTTTCGTAAAAAACCGCAGTTTTTCCTACGAGCTCTTTGCTATTGGTTCTGTTGAACAACAAATCATTTTTTCTGGCAAGATACTTACCTTGATCTTTTTCATCTAAGTCAATGTATTTTAAATCAGAGAAATCCCACCCCCCCTTATAAGTGATGTTGCCCATTCGCAAAATTGGAAACTCTCCATCAGTCTCTGAGGCCTTGCCAGAAGTCCCATAATTGACCGTTGATATTATATCTCTGATAACTCCAACCGGAAACCCCTTAAGATTCGTTACCGGATCACCAAACATATCCAAAAACACGCTACGTAAGAACTCATCGGCAAGGTCAATAGCTTGCTTGCGTTTCTGGCGGATCGCATCGGCTTTATCCAAAATGGCAGCGATGCGTTTTTGTTCTTCTACTGGAGGAAGTGGAATTTCGTGATCCCAAAAAACCTTCATTGAGACTCTGGGCATCTTCGCACCAGCCACTTGATCACTGATCCAGCTTACAAACTGTTTGGAACGTAAGTAATGAACTAAATATCGACGATCTAACCTTTTGGGGTCTGGAAGCATCGGAACAAGTTCAGTTGTCGCCAAACCCTCTTCATCAGGAAGCACCACTTTGTTCAAATATGGACGCAACTTTGAATAAAGGATATGTCTATCATCAAACCAATGGGTTGATGACCCCGCTTCGCAAAGCGGGGCTTTTAATTTTTTTAATATTCTACCAGAACCCGACTCAACCATATCAAGATTGAGTTGCCATACATTATCGTCATCGACCACAACTGGGTTCTTCAAAGCCTTAGACGGTGCAACTTCACCTAGTTTTACCAATGGCCAACTCATAACATCGACTCCAACTCATCCAAATCAGCCAGAATCTCATTTTCTAAGGCTTTCAGCTTGCCTAAAACCACTTTTGGTTCTTCATAGCTTTCTTGCTCGTACACCACTTCTTTGTAACGGTTGATCGACAGGTCATATTTGTTCGACTTGATGTCGTCTTTCGCTACCAAGAACGCTTTTTGTTTTTTGTCTGACCATTGCTCCGTTGACTCACCGGCCATCACTGCTGTTTGATACGCTTTGTACTGTGTAACGAGATTAGGTAAGTCGTTCTCTTTGATTGGGGTACGCTTATCATCTAACGAACGACCGTCGGCTTCCACATCATAGAACCAAACGTTATTGGTGCTTCCACCTTTAGTGAAAATCAGGATAGCCGTTGAAACGCCTGCATAAGGCCTGAACACACCGCTTGGTAGTGAGATCACTGCTTCTAACTGGTTATCTTCAATTAGGTGTTTACGTAGTGCTTGGTGCGCTTTAGAACTGCCAAATAGAACACCATCAGGTACAACTGTTGCGCTACGACCACCGACTTTCAGCATGCGTTGAATCAACGCAACAAACAGCAGCTCGGTCTTTTTAGTTTTCACAACTTTTAGAATCGCAGGATCGACGTCTTCTTCATCTAGGCTACCCTTGAACGGTGGGTTGGCAAGGATGATATCGAAGCCATTTTTAGCCTCATCGGGGAAGCGTTCAATAAAGCTTTGGCTTAATGTATCTTGGTAGTGAATATCCGGCTGTTTTACACCGTGCATCACCAAGTTCATTGCCGCAACGCGCAGCATGGTAGAGTCAAAATCAAAGCCGTGGAACATGTCGTAATCGATATGGGCGCGGTTTTCAAGCTTGTCACCTGCGTACAGATAGTTAAAGACCGGATTGCCGTTAATGTCTAATACTGGCTTGCCTTCTTCGTCAAATGCTTGCTCTTTCTCTGTACCTTCTGGTGAAGAGTATTTCTCTAACAGGTATTCGTACGTCGATGAAAGAAAACCGCCAGTGCCACAAGCAGGGTCACAAATGCGGTGTGTTTCTTCTACATCAAGCATTTCGATCATTGCTCGGATGATATGGCGCGGTGTACGGAACTGACCGTTAATACCTGCAGTGGTCAATTTTGAAAGCAGGTACTCGTACAAATCGCCTTTTACGTCTTTATTTTCTAACGGAAGGTCACTGACCAATTCAACGGCTTTGACTAGCAAGGATTGCTTTTGAATCATTAGCTGAGCGTCTTTCATAAACTCAGCAAACAAAGTGTCATCGCTGGTCAGCTCTTTAAAGAATGGAAATAGCTCGTCTTTAACCAATGGGTAAAGCTTTTCCGCACCTAAGTGACGAAAGTTTTCCCAGCGGATATGTTGCTTATCCTTCTCTTTATCTTCGCTCATAGGAAAACGACGAGTGAATGGCTTACCAGTACGAGCGCTACGCTTCTCATCGTTACGTTCATTCATGTCTAACATACGGGCGTACATCAGGTAAGTAATTTGCTCAACGACGGTTAAAGGGTTGGTGATACCACCGGTCCAGAACTCTTCCCATAGCTTATCGATTTGGCTTTTTAGTGCACCTGATGTAATCATTATTCATTCTCTTAGTTTTTTGCTTGACTGCTTGCGTAATTCTTCGGCAAAGCGAGTTCGGGAGCAAACCAGCGGGGTATTCAGAGCCTTATTTTAAGGCCCTAATTCAAGCTAGTAGCCGCTGGTTTTTAATAGTTGTAGTGTAATCAGCTTACTGTGTTAACCAAAGGGCTAATTCACTGCTTTCTCGACGCTTGAATGTTTATTACCCAAATGCACACTAAAGCGACGCACAAATTGTTCAACTACATCTGCTTGTGCGGGGTTTGGGAACACACCGTCTAATCCCGCATCGTCAATTTGATTAAATGGTGCGTCATACAGAGCTTCAATATCAACGCTGCCATAACGACATAAGTGATTCTTGAGCATACCGATAAAACGCTGCTGTCTTGAGTTCAGGTGAGTATGAACTTGTTGAACGAATGCGGTAAATTCATGCTCAATTTGTTGTTCATCCATCCCTACAATCGTTCGTAAAATTTGGTCTAATTCGGCGGTTGATTCAGGGAAAAACTCTTTGAGTGTATGTAAATCCACATTTGGGTTTTGTGTATGCACTAATGCATTCAGTGTTGATAAATCAGCTTCTGTCACCGCTTGCCCGCCACGTATTTTCTGTAGCACAGTGTTAGATTCAAACAATGGTGTCAGTGTTTTTTCAACTTCTTGACGGTAGATCTCGTAATCCACAGTGATGATGTCGGTTTTAATCTCTTGCGTTTCATACAGCCCTGAATCTTCTTGCAAGTCAATAATGGGCGTTTTCGGAGCAGGAGGCGCTACGCCTTTATCGCGTAAATGGATAACCGTGCGCAAATTATGACGACACGCTTCTACCGCAAAATAATCGGCATCACTCAAATAGTTGGGTTGTTGAATCTGCTTGATCGTTGCCGCTTTACTACGCACTTCATTGAGATGCATTGACAGACTGATGACTTTGTCTAAGATCGGCGGTGCCTCTAACTCAACTTTACTTGGCTGCTGCAGTTTGGTGAGTTGCAATTGTAAGAATTGCAGGTCTAAACGCAACGCTTCACTTTCACCAGTAGTCTTCTTCCACTGCATCAGAGGTGCCATTTCATCAAAGAGTAACGCTTTAGTATCTGGCGCCATCTGCATTAACCGTTTTTCTTCACTGAGCTGTGCTTTTAGTTTCCATTTCTCGCGTACACCGATGGTTTTATCGTTTAGAGAGTCAATGTCTGCCTTAATCTGCGGTATAACGTCGGCAAAGATTTCCATCTCTGCTTTTTTAAGCGCTTCGACGGCAAGCACTAATTTGGCTTCAAATACTTTTTGCGCCAAAGATTTACTTTGCGTTCCTTCATCCTCATCTGGGTTCATTTTGAAATGCTCAAAGTTGCCCCAGTGGTCGAAGATGAGGAAGTGCTTTTTATCTGCTCCAGGTCCGTACAAGTTTTCACATAAACGTGTACCACGCCCTACCATTTGCCAAAATTTCACTTTTGATTTTATAGGTTTAGCAAAGACCAAGTTAACACATTCAGGTACATCTATACCGGTGTCTAACATATCAACTGAGACTGCAATGGTAACTTCATCATCGTTACCTTCAGTACTTTTGAAGTTGTCGATAAGCTCTTCTGCTCTCTCATATTTTGAGTGGATAACTCGGCAAAAATTACCCCCCATATCTGGGTACATTTCACTAAACAACTCAGCTAGCAGCTCGGCGTGAGCTATGTTTCTTGCAAAGATAATCGATTTACCAGGAAGTTGGTCATCCACATCTTTTAAACCCTTTTCCATTAGGTTGCGGATGATTGCTCGGTTGGTATCTTTATTGAATATGGCTTTATCAACCTGCTTCGCATCGAAATCCAGAGTGTTTGGATCAATACCTTGATCTTCTAGTTCTGCAATCTGCTCATCCGTCAGTTCGCTTGCCTTAATGCCGTCACGTAAGAATTGAGTTGTGTGAGTAACGACTTTAAATGGAACTAAGTTTTTCTCTTCAATCGCTTGCTCAAGTGGGTAGTTCGCCGTCGGCATTTTGTAATCACAGCCGAACAACTGACTGGTTGAGCGCGAAATCATCTCAACAGGCGTCGCGGTTAAACCCACTTGTAATGCATCGAAATATTTGAATAGCTCGCCGTACTTGTTGTAAATCGAACGATGCGATTCATCAGCAACGATCAGGTCAAAGTGGCCAACATCATACTCTTCATAATTTTGGATCATACCCGGATAGGTCGCGATAACAATACGCGCCTTTGAAGCTAGTTCTTTCTTACTTTTACCTTTGATGAAAAGCGGCTCTTTAGTGTGCTCATTAAACGCATTACCAGCCTGTTTACGTAGCTCTTTTCGGTCACATAAGAACAGAATACGTTTCGCCCAACCTGCATCTAACAAGCGCTTCGCTAAAGCAATAGAGACTCGCGTTTTACCCGTCCCAGTTGCCTGTACAATAAGTGCCTTTCGATGCTTGTCTGAAAACCGCTCACAAATGCGGCTGATGCTTTCCATTTGATATAAACGACCCGCAACTTTTGTATCAATGGGTGTGCTGTTTAGATCTTTCTTTAACTCTCGTTGAAGAATCAGATATTGAAGGCTGTCTTTTGAGTAATAGCCAAAAATCAGTCTAGGTGCGTAGCCCTGAGCATCATCCCAAATATAGATTTCGTAGCCGTTAGTGTAGAAAATTACTGGGCGCTGGCCGGTACTTGCTTCTAGAGCGTCTGCATATAATTTTGCTTGCTCACGCCCTGCATTGGCATCTTTTCGAGTTCGTTTAGCTTCAATAACAGCCAAAGGCTTTCCATTGTCATCCCACAGAACATAGTCGCAAAAACCTTTACCTGTCGCAGTAGGTTGACCGTCGACTTCATACTCTTTTGACACCTGTTCCGTGCTTTCATTATCAAGAGCGACATCCCAACCTTCACTGCGTAATTCAGCATCAATGAGGCGCTTACGAGTTTCCGCTTCATTGAAATCAAAACTGCTTTTTAGCGACAAAGTATTAGTGCGAATTTTATCGGCTTTAACATGATCAGTTTGCTGCTTCAGCTGAGCGGCTTGTTTCTGAGCTTCTAACTGCGCTTGCTTGGCTTCTTCTAATTCTTTTAGCGCTTTCTTAAGAAGATCGTCATTTTGGTTAAGCTTCTGCTGTAAAAGTTTGTTCTTTCTCTTGAACTCAGCTTTAGACTCATCACCCGTTGGTGCATTGTCTGGAACAGTAAATTTAGGGCAACCTTCTATATCACCGTCGCCATAGGCCATATAGAGCCAGCAACCAATAAAGTAAGACTCTTTCAACAACCAAATCGAATCATGTTGTGAGACTTTCCCTTCATGGGCAGCCTTGTTGCCCCCCTTGCGAACAGCGTGAAACTTATCAGCAATGGTTTTGTCAACAACCGAGGTAAAAGCGCCACTGACAAGTTTGTCGTGCATTGAAGCATTGGGAGCAACAGGTAGGTGAAGTTCTTGGTATAGGTAACCAACAATTTTTTCAACATAACAACGTAGCTTAACGAGAGCACTTTGCGGATCAACAACGGCATACGTTTCAGCAAAAGCACCAAGCTCAGCTAACTCGGGCCACTGTTCTCTTAAATGTTCAAAATTCATAGACTTCTTCACCTTTCTGTCTCCTAAGATGAGTGATACTTTGCAACGTTTACGCCAATTTCAAACTTGGTTATTTTATGATTCTAAATTGAGCGTTTTCAGCCAGTTATTTAGCGTTTGATGATTATTTAAACCTAACGATTTTGCAGCTTTAGATTTGTTTCCAGCAGCATAATCCATCGCAGACTCAATTGCACTTTTCTTTATATTATCAATATGTTGCTGAAGGTCACCAGGAACCCTAAACTCACCATTGTTCGCCGAATTTAGGTCACGACTTATTATCGCAACGTCCAAATCTTGTTTAGTGATCTCTTTACCTTCCGACCATAATACGGCTCGGTTTAATGTGTTCCATAGCTCACGAATATTACCCGGCCAGCTGTATGCTTCTGCAAATTCTATTGCAGACTTGGAAATATTCTTACTCTCAAATAAGGGATGAGTCTTCATCTGCTGGTTTATCTCGATCATCAACTCTTCGATCAGGAAAGGGATCTCTTCTGAACGCGCCCTTAACGAAGGCAACTCAATTACTCCAACGGCTAGCCGATAGAAAAGATCTTCACGAAAAGACTCGTCAGAAACCATTTTAAAAAGGTCACGGTGTGTCGCAGCGATAATCCTCACATCAACACTTTTCGTGGCAACGTCTCCCACCTTTGTAATTTCCTGCTGCTGCAATGCCCTAAGTAATTTAACTTGAACGGCTAAAGGGAGTTCACCAACTTCATCAAGAAATAATGTTCCACCATTTGCTTGCTCAAATAACCCTGCATGATCTTGGTGTGCCCCTGTAAACGCACCTTTTACATGACCAAACAAAATGGAATCAACCAAATTTTCAGGTAAAGCACCACAGTTAACAGCTTTAAATGGCTTATCAGCACGAGGGCTGGCTTTATGAATACCTTTTGCCATCACTTCTTTACCGGTACCACTTTCTCCGAGTAGCAAAGCCGGTAGATCAGCATAAGCCAATCGTTGCGCTTTCTTGATGACGTTCTGCATGACAGTAGATTTGGCCGTAATCGAATCAAAAGCACTATTGAGAGACGGTGTTTTTGAAGCAAGTTGAGCAATAGCTGTTGACGAAGATTTTTGATACTCAGCAGAAAAGTCTACTGGTACATCAACTTCGATTAACTGACCTTGAGGGGTAGTTTGAACTAACTGACATTTCGCAATACTCTTTCCAAGTAGAACAGAAACGACTGTCATTGCAGGCGTACCAGAGGTTAAATTTAGATAAATACCATCAGCCTGATCAGAGACATGAGCCAGTTGCTTGTGCATGACTCTGGTAATTGCAGTGTAATCAATTGGAGATGACAACCTGATACGTTGAATCTTTACTGAAGTATTGGAACGCCCGGCACAAGCCAGTTTTTTTTCAAGCCACTCTTTGTAATCATGCCATTCATCTTCCCATGTACTAGCCAGAATCACGACATCATCAAATGCTGGCGCTTTTAACGCAATAGTCGCAATTGAAGCTGTTTTATCTAGCTTCATCTGATCAAGGTCTGTTCTTCCAAGCCAACTAAGCAAGGTTGCCATTCTATCTTCCGTAATTATCTTTACTTATTGATAAATACTTTACAGCAATAGTCTCTTAGTTGATATTCAACTGCTCTAGTTTCTGCGTATAACCACAATTTTTATCTGCACTTTTTCTATATGTCGAACAACTCCAGAACTGACCGTACTTGCCATTTCTTAGCTTCATCTCACTGCCACAACGCTTACAGAGCGGTCGAATGTCGCCACACTCTTCGTTAATGCATTCCTGAAAGCCGGGCTTAATTGTACTGCTCATCGGGCTGCCACAGTGGCTACAAGGGGTTTCTTTGTGTTTACAACGAGGATAGAACGAACAAGATAAGAACTTACCGTAGCGACTAACGCGCTCTTTCAATATTCCTGTTTTACAGCTGCTACAAGAAATCTGTTCAAACAGTTTCTGTACAAACGATGCATCAAATTCATCGGTATCTACGAAGTATTTGTTCTTTATGAGTTCGATAACAAAATCACTGACATCAGTCATATCCGCTAATAGGTACGCTCTATGTTTTGCTCTGGTTAAAGCGACATAAAAAAGACGTCTCTCTTCAGCAAACTCGTAATCATCACCTTTAGGCAATAGCGCGTCCACCAGTGGAGGAGTTACTTTTTGAGACGGGAAGCCGTGCTTACCCGTTGTTAATCCCATAATGATGACATAGTCGGATTCTTTGCCCTTAGAGGCATGGAATGACTGACAAGTAATTTGTAATGATGGGTACTGTCTATTAATTTCTTGAAGCTGCTGGTAAGCAGGCATTTGATGCCAAAACCTGGCTAGGAGATACACCTTATTCTGCGCTGGTTTACCTGAGGTATGAACGCAAGCCAAAACAGCATTTAGCGCTTTTTCTAGGGGAGATACACCTTGTTCATTTCTGCCTTGTCTGAGTATCGATACAGCAGGCTTATTAACCTTAATCAAGGACTGAATGTCTTTTTTGATTTGTACTGGGTTTCTGGTGACAAATTGCGTTGCTACATCTCCAATCGCACTGTTAAAACGAAACGTTAAATCCAATTTTGTTTCCGAAGTCGCACCGAAATACTCAATAAAATTAGTAGTAAGCTTAACGTCCGCGCCACTAAAGCGATAAATAGCCTGCCAATCATCCCCAACGCAAAACAGTGACGTACCAGGCAGTGAATCACGCAACTCTTTGACAAGCCTAGCTCTGGGCTCTGAGATGTCTTGAAACTCATCTACTAATATGAATTTCCAGGATGAAATAAACTGTCCGGTTTGGACGTACATCAATGCTTTACTGATCATGTCATTGAAATCTATCCACTGCTTTTCACGAAGAAACAGCTCATACCGATTGTATAGTGGATACAACAGCTCTAATGCTTTCTCTGTTTGCTTAGGATCGATTGAATTTCTAATGACATTATCTATCGCAACATCATCAAGACAAGCTGCTTTGTACATATCCACCAAAGCACTAAACAATTTAGCCAATTCTGTTACTTGACCTAACTGGCGCAGGTTATTAAGTAAGTCCTGTGGCGGGATGGGGTTAAATTCGACTTCACGCTCCAACAATTTATTTTCAAGCACCTGAAGAAGCTTTCCAACTTTATGCTGGTGGTAGAACACCTCAACATAGCCTGTCTGGTATTGCTTGTGCGTTTGGCGTTTCCATTCAATCGACTCTTGATAGCGATCTTTATCAATCCACGGGGCTGTATTACCGCGCTCATCAGTACCGTAGTATTCAATGTAAATGTCATGGTCTGGTAAATAAAAGTCTGGGTGATACTGACGATATTGCTCTGTACTTACGTCAAATCGATAGCTCGCCTCATACTCATAATTAATTCCCTTTCTAAATAACCAGTTGGCAATGACAACCTCACCGTAACTCTTTACCTGGTCCCCTTTCAACGAACGGATGTCATTGTCAGTTAAGTACTGTAGATACTCACCTTCACTTTGAAACTCAAAAGGATTCTTATCAACAAAATAATACGAGCTGAAGTACTCAAGTAAAGACTCACGGTATCCATCATCAAGCATGAGTTGCTCTAGGTTATCGTTCATCCATTTTGATTTAGCTTTAATGTCGTCTTCAAATGGGGATAGGTTTGGTTTTGAACCTTCAACTTCAGCGATTATTTTCATACCCAAGCTATGGAAGGTGCTGGCTCTCACGTCATCAAAACCCAGTTTATCTTTGATGCGCTCGTCCATTTCCTTAGCTGCAATACGGCCGTAAGCCAGTAACAAGATATCATTTGCAGTCGCTTGTTCACTATTAATCAGATACCCAGTTCTACCAACCATAACACTCGTTTTACCGGTACCCGCTCCGGCTAAAAGTAGATTGTTGTCGTTATCCGTAATACAAGCGATTCGCTGCTTCTCTGTTAACGGGTTAGATTCAACGTTGTCGAAAAACACTCCGTACTCTGTTAGCTGATTTTGGACGTAGGCATTGCGCATATTCTCAATATCTGACGCCTTCCAGGCACAAATCACATCAAGTGTCTGAGCGACCTTTTGGGCTAGTTCGCTTAACCCTAAAGCTGAGCGCCACCCCTTCCACCTTTTCGCTTCTTTATTTGCGATTGTTTGAAAGCTTTGAGTTTCAGACGTTCTAATAAAACTTGCGACAGAGGTATTCTCCACTTGGTCCAAAAATGGAATCAGTTTCTGAGCGTTACTGTTGGCCCAAAAAGGAAAGAAGGTGTGTTTGTGTCGATGTGCAAATAGGTAGCTCAACATCGGAACGGACAAACCGGCGTCATTTGTTTCAAACGACAAAACGCCACCTGAAAAGCCTAATTTGGCTACTGGAGGAGCAACTATCGTATCCCACTTGTACAACGTTTTTATATTGTCTTTGAAGATGGTAATACCGTCTTCGTTAACGTTTACCTGTTGTCGCTTGCCAAGAAGGTGTGCCAAAAAGTTGGTTTTGAGGAGAAGTTTCGTCATTAAAAATACAATCGCAAAGTTGAGATGATAACGTTATATGCAACTGTAGTTTACATGACAAAGTATGAACTATAGTGATCTACATCGGTATTGGCGGGAATAGAGCTCTGACTTTTACCCAGAGCCCTCTGAAGGGATTGAGCAAGAATTCAATTAGCGTCCTTTAAATAACTCACCTCGATGATAACGAACGTATGGTCTGTGACCCGGCATGATGCTAAATGCCATATGTTCCTTTAAACCGATCATATCCGGAGACTCCAAGTAGCTTGGAATGAGTACCTTTCCGCGATCATCAAAGGAGATAAAACCAAGATCAAACGCTTTATCTACAACAGCGTTTTCGTTGTAATAGGAGGTATTTTCAGACGTAAACTGACCCATATATCAATCTCATTCGTTGATACACTAGTCGGTTTTAAGTCTTAATAATTGTGACTTGGGTTGCTGTGCGTCACTACGGTAGCAAACCAGGGGGCTGCCTTTGAGCGTAACACCGCATTAATCTAATCAAACCTATGGGCCAAGCAAACGCCAAATGAGACAGTATCTAGTTCCTGACCTCAATTCGCCTTTGAACCCTATCAGATATGTCAGAGCTTAACCATCCAACACTTATCTGTCTTAACGAAACACTTTCAGGGAAATGTCCGTCTCGTTTACTCATCGTTATTAATATCCAACTTTTTATCACACCAAGCCATGATTTTCTCTGCATAGATAGTAACAACACCAACACCTAGCATAAGAAAAATATAGAGCCATCCAAGCCAGTAAAAAGGCTTTGGCACATTCGGAGCTATAATTGCAGCTATGCTACCGAACGACATTAGCGAAAAAACAACTTTCCAGAATAATTCCTGCATAGTGAACCTTTAACTCAGTTAATAGAACACCCAAACTAGCATGTCTTATTTATTTCCAAAATCAGCATGTAGCACCACTCAAACGATCAAAGTAGTTGCATACGAAGGTATGCGTAAAGGAGAAATGGCTTTCCATAACTGTAAATGTTATCTGCTCTAGAACTAGCTTCTTCGCACGTCGGTCACAAGTGCGAAGAAGCTCTCCATTTTACTTGTTACAACCAACACGATGCTGAATCCACTCAGATATATCAGAGCTTAACCACCCTACACTTCTTGGCCCTAGTGAAACACTTTCAGGGAAATGCCCGTCTTTCATCCAACTGTAAATTGTACTTCTGCTAACTCCGACAATTTGCTTAACTTCTTCTAAGCGCAATACTCTTAAATCTTCCATATCAATCACCTGTACACCGTAGTGCTTTCCAATAATTAAGTACTGTTTACAGTATTTAACTGCCGGTATTCTTCGCACAACTGACTTAAGGAAAAAACTAACTGGCGTTTAATCTGTACATTTAGCATCGTGATGGTTTCCTTTTAACTTCCAAATAAAACCAGCATAAAACTATGTGCAAAATTTCCTAAATGCGTGATACACATATCAGGAATACTAAAATCACGATATAACCAATTGTTTTAAAAGAAATTTAAAAATGATTACGGAAAAATGAGATAGAGTTACGGCATTTACCAATGCAATAATTAGTCATAGATGAGACGTACATCACAAAATAAATCTAAATTTAAACCGAGGAGAACGTTATTAAATGAAGCGTAGGTTCGACGAACCACGAACCGAAGTGTTAAATGAAATTTTATGTTTGCTTGTTCAAAGCCCTAATTAAACATTATATTTCCCAATAAATAAACGAACAAAGTATTTTACTAAGCAACGAAATTAATTGTTGCTAGTAAGTCGACCTAGAATTATTTCTGGTAAAAAAAATCACCAATAAAACCAACACAAGTACTTATAATCAATCAGTTGAAAATACAGAATTGACTTCAACTATTTCATTACATGTTCAATTAAAACATTGTCGGCATATAGAACTAAACACAGATCGTATATCAAAGAGATAAATATATCGCTCTCGAATGATTTAAATAATAATTTTGGCGATTACCTTGTTGCGGTATCGCGCTGAAGGAAAACAATACATTACTTGAGTAACTATCCAATTGAATGTCGTCAACTCAACCACCTCAGTATAGGTGACTTACTTTCTCACTTAAATGCAGTCAGAAATTTGGGCAACATCACTCACATCATAGGTGGCACCTTTGTGCTGTGCTACCTAAAGCCGTTAGAAAAGCATTGTCATTTTTGCCTACAAAAAAGCAGTAAAGTTAATTTCATTAAATCTACTACTTAACGAATGTAGTAACAAAAAGACATGTCTTTTTGTACTATATAGATACTAGTACTAAATCGCATGACTTTTTGTACTACGTGATTGTTGCTCCATCTTGATCGGTTTAGAAACTGACTAAAGGGTCAAATAACTGAACGTGGCACATTCTACTGGTTCCCAGCATTCGTTAGAACGAAAGGTATTCCTCCACTAAATTTAAAGCGTTTCCATCCTGCTACAATGTTTAAAAAAAGGTCGAAACCACCATTTAGAGCACGGTTTTGTATCGTTCCGTGTTTGTTTTATCCGTTTTTCAGAGGTTTTTAATATATCTAAAAACTAAGCGTGGATTTTGGAACTACAGTTTTAATGTTATTGTAATTATATTGCTAGGTTAATTAAGGAAAGGGTATGAAGGACATATTTGACGGTTTGAAAGAACTTATTTCATTCACATTAGCTATCGTGCTTTTGTTCCTAGGATGGGCTTTTTCTGGTGGTTTTACACCACTTGACATATTAGTACCATTGGCCATTATGATTCATTACATCTGGGCTTTTAAATTTAAAAATAACAATCAGTGATACTTAACGAACTAATTAAGGGTATGCCATGTGGTTTTCAGTAATTATAATTTACTCTGTATTCCTCTATTCTAAATATAGGAAAGGCTATTTCTACCTATCAAAAACTAAAAGGAATTTACCCAATGGCGACTCCATATACGAAAAGGATCATAGACATTCACTCAATCATACATTATCACTAAGTAATATTTACCACAAACATGACTAATGGTTGTACTGTTCTCTGGGAGAAATTTTTTGGAAATAAAGTATAAGTATAGTTGTGATAGAAAGAAACTAACTATTGGGGTGTTTCTATGTTAAAAAAATCGTTAGGACCTATATTTCGTTATTTATTGTGACCGTTTAAATATGCGAACATTAAACGGGTCAAAAATCATTTATATCGGACACAAATTCATCTACTGCTTGTCGGATATTTAAAGCAAAGACCTCAGCAAGCTTTGACATTGGTTTGTGAGCAGGTGTCAGTATTGCGTGATCATAAGCTATAGCTGGAGCAAAGGGGCGAAATACAACGTTCCCTTGATTTCCTTTATATAGTTTATAACTAGCGGCACTGATAGGGTCACAGATACAAACACATAGCTGTTGTTCGACAAACTCAAAACCAGAGATGTAGTTCTGTAGCTCAAATCTAGGTCGATAAGTGACGTTATGTTCTTCAAATAACAGTCTTGTGTGTTCACTTGCTGAATGACGGGTAAACAGCGCTGCTAGGGGGACATTATCTAAGTCTTTTGGAGTAATGAGCGGTTTACTCGCTAAAGGGTGGTCCTTGTGTAATGCACACACTCCCTCAAGCTGTATAGGTTCTACATGAAATGAATCTCTGTCCTTGGGCAGCTCTGAATAACCTATATCGTACTGCTGAGATGCAATCCAGTCTTGAACAATAGTAGAACTTCGCATCATCATGGATACTTCAACTTCAGGTCTGTCCTTTACATATTCAGCTATAACATGCGGCATAAAGAATAATGCGGCAGCGGGCATACAAGCAATACGTAACTTCCCTCTAGTGAGGTTTTTCACTTCTGCCATTAACTGAGTTGAACGAGTTAAACGTTCTAAAATCGCCTCAGTTTCTTCCAACAAAAAATATGCTTCAGGGTTGGGGATTAAACGCCCCTTTTGTCGTTCAAAAAGTGTCAACCCTAGTTCCTTCTCAAGACCTACGATCATAGAGCTCACTGCAGGTTGAGTGCGGCATAAAGTTTTTGCAGCCACAGTCACCGATCCCGAACGCATTACAGCACGGAACGTTTCTAATTGTTTTATCGAAAGATTGCTCATAACACCCTATAAGTAAAATTTATGACTTTAGAGTAATTTTAAATTTGTTTTTATTGATTGTCACCAATAAAATAACCAAATAATTACAAATACAACAATAAGGAAACATACAGTGGAGCAAAAATTTCGATACTTGCTCACGGCCTTAATTGCATCAGTAGCTCTAATGCAATTTGTTCAGGTCGTGACACGATATATTTTTGAGGTCCCAATTATGGGACTCGAAGAATCAATGGTCATTCCTACAATCTGGCTATATATGCTTGGGGCAGTTAATGCTTCAAGAGAAGACTCTCAGATACGAGCAAATGTCTTAGAAATTTTCATCAAAAGTGAACGCGGGTACACAATTTTGGCACTAGTAGGCGAAATTATAAGTTTTATTATTTCGAGCTGGCTTACTTACTGGGCATGGGATTATGTCAAGTACGCTTGGCGCGTATGGAAAGAAAGCCCCACTCTCTATATCCCTACTTTTTATCATGAATGTTCCGTATTCATCGGACTTCTTCTGATCACACTTTTTATTGCCATACATATCGTAAAGCTGGTTAACCAACTTAGAACTCCATCGTCTTTCGTAAATAAGGTGAAACAATGATTGAAGTCGCTCTATTAGCCGTCTCAGTTTTAGTCATACTACTGACTCTCGGCGTTCCCCTTCCATTTTGTTTCGGCGGTGCACTGATGGTCATGAGTTTTGCCGGTGACATGTCGATGAAAGGCAACATGATGTGGGGCGCTGGGCAATTAATGAACCCCGTTTTGTTGGCTATTCCCCTGTTTGTATTGGCAGGAACCATAATGAGTAGAAGTGGAATCGCTGCTAGTCTATTAGGTTTTGTGAATGTATTTGTCGGTCATATACGCGGTGGTCTAGGTATCGTAGCTTCTGTTAGTTGCGCGATTATCGGGGCCATTTCTGGAAGCGGATTAACTGGTATTGCGGCTATCGGGCCACTACTTATCCCCGAGATGGAAAAACGAGGCTACCCGCGAGCTTATGCGACAGCACTCATTGCTAACTCGTCAATATTAGGTCTACTCATTCCGCCAAGCGTGACAATGATTGTTTATGGTTGGGTTACTGACACATCAATTCTGGCTTGTTTCCTCGCGACACTTGGTCCTGGATTGTTGGTTACGTTCAACTTTGCCGCAATCAATATGTTTATGGCTCGTAAGTTCCCACTTGTTTTAGATGACAAGCTCAGCTTACCAGAGATGTTTAAGAAAGCTTCTAGCCAAACATTTAACGCGGTGCCTGCTTTATTGATGCCAGTAATTATCCTTGGTGGTATTTATGGCGGCATTATGACTCCAACAGAAGCTGCGGCAGTTGCTGTTATCTATGCTGTTCCAGTCGGCTTTATGATCTATAAAGGATTGAGTTGGAAGACATTATTAGAATCCGGTAAAGAGTCTGCAACAGCGGTTGGATCTATCATGTTTATGATTTTATTCAGTCTAATTCTCAGCCAAATGTTTGTTGTAGAAGGAATCCCCCAACAATTAGTTGAAGCTATCTTCAATATTACTGATGACAAATTTTTATTACTAATTTTTATTAACCTGTTGTTGTTTGTCGTTGGTATGGTCGTGAACGATTTGACTGCAATCATTCTTATAGCGCCTTTGCTTTTGCCACTAATGACGGCAATTGGCATCAGCCCAATTCAATTTGCTGCAATCATGGGAGTCAATACCGCGATGGGCGGAGTGACCCCACCATATGCGTCAATCCTATACCTTGGTGCTCGCATTGGTAACGTAAAATTCTCTGAAGTTGTTGGGCCGGCAATGCTACTCATTTTATTTGGGTATCTACCTGTCGTAATTCTTACGTCTTTTTGGTCAGAATTATCTCTGTACCTCCCTACTATGTTTGGTTATTAAAAGGAAATTAACAATGTTAAAAACAAGTAAGTTAAAACCATTAAAAACAATAAAAAATGTCACTATGTTGGCATCACTTATGGCCGCCGCCCTAAGTACTTTCCCTGCACATGCTACAACGCTAAAAATCAGTCATGTACGCCCACAAGGTACCGTAGTTGATAATGACATCAAGCAGTTAAGCAACGATCTAAAAGCCTCGACAGATGGCGACCTTAAACTAAGAGTCTATGCTGCTAACGCTTTAGGTGATTACACGTTAGTACAGGAACGAATTTCAATTGGTGCAATTGATATGGCATTGCAACCAGCCTCCACATCTACCGACCGTAGAATGCAAATTGGTTTATTACCTTTCTTAGCAAACGATTGGCAAGAAGCTCAAAACATCTACGGTTCCAATGCGCCAGTACGTGAAGCAATGGAAGAGCTATTTGCTAAACAAGATATAACATTGCTCGCAGCCTACCCTGTTTACTTTGGAGGAATTTCGTTAAACCGTAATGCAGTTGGTGCTGGTGATCCCGATATAACCAAAGGTATTAAGCTTCGTGTACCACCGATCAAGAGTTTCCAGTTATTAGCAGATAACGTCGGCTATATTGGTTCACCCCTACCTTTTTCAGAAGCTTTTACGGCAGTACAAACTGGTGTAGTTGATGGTGTTATTGGTTCTGGAGCTGAAGGCTATTACGCTTCATTCCGTGATGTAACAAAAACCTATATTCCTCTCAATACCCACTTCGAAATCTGGTACCTGATGATCAATTCTGAGCGCTTAGAAGATCTCGATGAAGCAGAGAGAGCAGCTCTCAAAACAGCCGCAGCTCAATTTGAAAACCGTCGTTGGGGCGCTGCACAACTAGACCAGAAAGCCAATGAACAAAAACTGGTAGAAGCTGGTGCAACAATCATAGAAATGACTCCAAGTCAGTTGAGCAAAACAGCTAACAAAGTACGCGCTACAGTATGGCCTCAAATTATTGACGATATCGGTTCTGATTGGAGCCAGCCAATCTTAGACAAAGCGCTTAATTAAGAAAACCAACCAAAGGGGGCACCCCTGCCCCCTCAACGAAAGCAGAAGAGAATGTTATGAAACCGGAATATATTGTTGTCGGTGGCGGAATTGTGGGTTGCGCACTAGCTTATGGCCTTCTTAAAGCGGGTCATCAGGTAACAGTACTGGATGGCGGCGACCTCGATCATCGTGCATCTCGTGGCAATTTTGGCTTGGTTTGGTTGTCGAGTAAAGGGCTCGACGCACCTCACTATGCAGCATGGACTCGCCGATCTGTAAAGTTATGGAAAGAGCTCGCAGAAGAATTAGAAAACGTTACCGGACATAAGCTTAACCTAGTGCAAGAAGGGGGATACGATTTCCACTTCTGTGAAGAAGAATTAATGGCTAAAGCTAAGCAGTATGAGCACCTACGTAAGCAATTGAATAGCGACCATCCATATGAAATTTGGGATCGCAAACGCCTAATACAGGAGGAGCCCGAAATTGGCCCTGACGTCGTCGGTGCAATTTACGGAGCAGAAGATGGGCATGTCAATCCATTGAAGTTACTCAATGCGTATACTGCCGCGATCCGAAAGCTCGGTGCTGATTTAATTACTGGAACGAATGTGTCTGATATTAGCCAAGATAAGTCGGGAACGTTTCAAGTCACGTTAGAAGATGGGAGGATTTATTCTAGCGACAAAGTTGTTTTGTCTGCAGGTTTAGGAGCGGCTCAATTAGGCCCAAAACTCAACTTCAAAGCATTAGTCTCTCCTCAAAAAGGGCAAGTTTTAATCACTGAAAAGCTCCCCAAAAAGATGAAGCGTCCCTCCGGTATTATTCGTCAGGTAGATGAAGGTGGTATCCAGATAGGAGACTCTAAGGAAAATGCTGGATTTGACAACAATGACACCATCGAAACTACAGCTGCTATAGCTGAGCGAGCGATTGCTGTTTATCCATTTTTAGAGCACACCAGGCTAATTCGAAGTTGGGGCGCGACTCGAATCGTTTCACCTGATGGCCTACCAATATATCAACAATCAAAAACACATCCAGGTGCTTACCTGGTGAGTTGCCACAGCGGTATTACACTAGCCGCAGTTCATAGTTATTTGTTACCGCATTGGCTTGAGCAATCTACTAACGCACCAGATTTGGAGGTATTCAGTGAAGACAGATTCTAGATTCCAACGACTTGCCTCGGATAAAGAGAAAACATCAATTCAGTTTGAATGGGAAGGTCAATATTACAAGGCGTATGACGGAGATACCATAGCTGCAGCATTGCTAGCAGCAACGGTAGATCATACTCGTACAACGCCTCAATCCGGCTCACCAAGAGCACCGTTTTGTATGATGGGTAGTTGCTTTGAGTGCCGCGTTGAAGTCGATGGAGAACCTAACGTTCAAGCTTGCATGAATTTGATTAAAGACGGCATGAAAATTCGCCGACAAACAATGTAATAGGAGGTTTCATGCTGGAACAATCAAACATGAATTTTGATGTGTGTGTGATCGGAGCTGGGCCTGCAGGAATGTCAGCAGCAGTTCAATGCTCTATGGCGGGAGCAAATGTCATGGTTATCGACGAACAAGCTCGTCCAGGAGGCCAAATTTATAGAGCCATACAAGAATCAGGTCACCCACACGGACATATATTTGGGCCAGATTATTTAAGAGGTGCCGAACTCGTTAAAACTTTTAACCAAGCTAACATCTCTTATTTCTCTGGCGCTACGCTATGGCGAATTGATTCAGACAACGCGGTTTATTGGAGTCGCGATGGGAAAGCTCAAAAAGCGACCGCGAAGAAAATCATCATAGCAACGGGGGCGATTGAGAGACCATTCCCATTCTCAGGTTGGACACTACCAGGGGTGATGACTGCAGGGGCTTGCCAAATCATGATGAAAACATCAGGCATTGTCCCTAAAGATGCAATCTTGGTTGGAACAGGTCCCCTTCTCTACCTACTCGCCGTACAGATGAGCGATGCCGGCGCTACACCGAAGGCCATTGTCGATACTCAGCAAAGCGCAAGTTACTTTAAAGCAGCCGGATATTGGTTGAATGCATGGCAAGGACGCAATTACATAGCCAAAGGCTTAACGCTCCTTTCCAAAATTCATAAGCTTGGGATCAAGCGTCATACATCTGCTACTCACATTGAAGCACTAGGTAACCAACATTTAGAAGGTTTAACCTTTCAAAGTTCAGGAAGAACCGTCGAACTTAAAGGTGAAACTGTCTTAGCACATATTGGAGTGATTCCTAACGTCCAACTCACTCGCGCTATGGGGTTGGAACATGTTTGGGATTCATTACAAGTTTGCTGGAAGCCTAAGTTAGACAGTAACAACATGAGTTCACGTTACGGTGTGTTTGTTGCTGGCGACAGCGGGGGCATTGGAGGAGCACTCGTTGCAGAATTACAAGGGGAACTCGTCGCACAAAATACTCTGCAAGATCTTGAGCTTAACGGTAATCCCATAACTAAAAATAACGATAACCCCATAAAAACAATAATAAACAAAGAGCTATCGGTACGACCGTTTCTTGATGCGCTGTACACCCCACCTAAGCAAGCCCTCACCCCCAGCGACCAAACGATCGTTTGTCGGTGTGAAGAAGTAACAGCAAAACAAATCCGCGATCACGTAGATCAGGGAGCCTGTGGGATTAATCAAATAAAAACGTTCACTCGTTGTGGCATGGGCCCGTGTCAAGGACGCCATTGCGGCTCAACGGTGGCCCATATTATTAGTGACAAAGTCGGCATTTCAATGGAAAAAGTAGGCTACTACCGACTACGCAACCCTATTAAACCATTGAAACTTGGAGAGCTAGCAAGTCTCACCCCCGCAAAGAGTTCATTTATTAAAAAGTATAACAAAGGAAATACTAAATATGAGCAAGATACAGAGACTGCATACTAATCAACGTATGAGCAAAATTGTAACCCATAACGACATAGTATACTTATGTGGTCAAGTCGGAGTCCGTGGCACAAGCGTTACGGAGCAAACAAGAGAAGCGCTTACAAGAGTAGAAAGCCTTCTTGTTGAAGCAGGAAGTGATTGTCAGCATGTTTTACAGGTCACAGTATGGCTAGCTGATATGAGCGATTTCAATGAAATGAATGCAGTATGGGATGAATGGTTTGATGAAGGGTTCGCACCTGCGCGCGCTTGTGGCGAAGCGAAACTCGCTAGCCCTGAACTCAAAGTCGAGCTACTTGTGACTGCAGCACGCAAAACCAATATTTAAAATTTGTAGCGATTATCCACCGGTGAAGCCCATGTGTTAACGGTCTAGTTATTGAACTAGACCGTTAACAGAACCATAAATTACATTTTGAAATATATGAGGGCTTGTCTAAAATTCTCCCATTAAACGTTTGTACTCCACGTCATCTTCATACATTTTGTGGAATACTTTATATTTCGCATCATAGAACCGCTTAATCTTTTCAGTTTGTGGCATTACGCTCTTACTGATGCGACTCATGGCATTCATAGCGTCTGGGATATCACTGTAGAAGTCAGCGGCGACAGAGCCGAGCATTGCAGAGCCCAACAATACGGCTTCGCTTTCTTCAGGCAACAAAATCATACAGCTAGTGGCGTTAGCATGTTCCTGTAAGAAGACACTATTCTTAGTACCACCACCGCAAGCCATAATGGTATCAATCTCATATCCAGCTTCGTTCATCACTTCAATGATATGACGTGTACCTAAAGCAATACCTTGTAACGTTGCAAGATATTGCATCGCCATATCATCAATGGTTTTAGACATTTTAAGGCCAGTAATAGTGCCAGTTAAATGAGGATTAGCACGTGGCGAACGGTTGCCATGGAAGTAAGGCAACACATGAATATCTTTCGTCAAAAAAGCTATATCTTCTTTGCTACCAGCAAGTTCTAACAAACGGTTATTAAGCAATTGATAGATGGTTTGACCCAATTTATCGGCCTGCTCTTTAGCTCTGTCATAGATTGGATGTGAAGTAATAATATGATCAATCAAAGCACCCGTTGCTGATTGTCCCCCCTCATTAAGCCAATAACCAGGTATCATTGCCCCGTAGTATGCCCCCCAAACCCCATCGATAAAACGTGCCGTTTTTGATGCCGCCATATGGCAAGAAGAGGTTCCACCAATTAAAGCCAAACGTTTATTGAAATCCGCTTTTTCACCCGTCATCCCCGCAGCACCTAATACCCCTATACCACCAGCATGTGCATCGATGATTGAGGTACCAACGGCTGTTCCGGCCACCAGGCCGAGATCATCCGCCGCATGAACCGTTAGTCCATCCCCGACAGGCTGACCCATTGGTAAAATACGATCGCCAATTGATTGCGCGTTATCTTCAAGTAAGTCTTCTAAACCTATCAGTTCAAAGAAACTCTTATCCCACTTACTTTCGTGACCAAGGTAAGTCCATTTACATACAGTTGAACAAAGCGATCGACTAGCATCAAAGGTAGCTTTCCAAGTCAGAAAATCTGGTAAGTCAAAGAAATAGCCTGCTTTAGACCATGTATTGGGCATATTTTGTTTTAGCCATAATAGCTTTGGTGTTTGCATTTCTGGCGAAATACGGTTGCCAACGTATGCCAACACTGGGTGTTCAGTAGTGTTGATACGATCTGCTTGTGTAATAGCACGGTGATCCATCCACATCACAATATTCTGTTCACTACGACCAGTTGGGCTAACTGTTAAAGGTTCTCCTTTGTTGTCCAATACAACAAGCGAGCATGTAGCATCAAAACCAATGCCTTTTACTTGAATAGGATCGATGTTCGCTTGTGAAACGGCGTCTTTTACTGCCAAACACACACACTGCCAAATATTTTCTGAAGATTGCTCAACGAAGTCTGCTTGCGGCTTAAACATTTGGGTATCGCGTTTCGCTTCACCGACTTTACGCCCATGAGCATCGAATACGCCAGCTCTTGCACTACCACTGCCTACGTCAACACCGATAAAATAAATACTCATATCCTTCCCCGTTAAGCCTTATTTTTTTGTAAGAAGATAAATAGGATCAAGATGCCGCCCCACAGCGCCATAGTGAGATAACTGCTCACTCCCAGTAAATTAAGACCACTTTCTAACGTTTGCAGTACAATCAGTGCTAAGCCAATACCAATAATGCGTCCAAAACCACCATCTGGATTGATGCCACCGAGCACTGAGGCCAAAATCGCAATTAATAGATAAGACTCTCCATAACCAGCTTTAGCTGAGTTGAATTTTGCCATCATTACAATTGCGGCCGCCCAACATAGAATTGAAGAGAGCGCATATACATACAGTGTGGCTTTTTGAGTATTGATTCCTGAGAATCGTGTGGCTTTCTCGTTAGAACCCATCAAGTAAATCGTGCGACCAAGACTTGTATGCTCAAGTAAAGCCCATAAACCAATCGCAAAACCGACAAACAAGATAAGTGGCATAGGGATGCCCATTAACGAGCCATTACCTAAAACCAACAGTGCTTCAGGGAATCCTGAGATTACGCTGCCACCTGAGATAAGGACATTAAGGCCATTGCTCAACGTCATCATGCCCAAAGTAGCAAGAATTGGAGAGACTCCAACGTAAGCGATTAATGCTCCGTTAAGAAGGCCAATTACTACTGCTGTAATCAGACCACCCGCCAGTGCTAATACCAACATTGCAAAGCTATCTGGTGCTTGGGTTATGATGCTCGCCATAACTAAGCCACATGCATTAGTAGTAGCGATGATTGATAGGTTAATACCACCAGTCAACATACATACTGCCATTGCCAATGCGAGTAAACCTAATAGCGGCATTTGCGATGACATCGATTGTAAGTTGCCGATTGAGAAAAATGCTTGACCGCTGGTAAAGCCCATCACCACCAAAATACCAACTAAAATAACCAACAAGTAACGAATGTTCTTATCCGTTGGCAGCTTTAAACTATTTAGAACCTGTTCCATTATGCCCCCTGCGCTGCTTGTTTTTTCTCATTAATCGCGGTCATGCTGATACTGCAAACAATAATCAAACCCGTCACAACGGTGTGCCAGTAAGAAGGCACGCTCAATAGTGTTAAACCGTTTTTCACCACCGCTAACAAAATCACACCTAAAATCACACCGAATAAGGTTCCTTTGCCTCCCGTCATACTCGTTCCACCAAGTACTACAGCCGCAAGCACAGTAAGCTCAAAACCCATTAAAGAGTTTGGCGCCACCGATTGAGTAATTTGTGTTTGAACTACTGACGCAATACCCGCTAGCGCTCCCATGTAACCATACACAAACAAATTGATGCCAAAGAGGTTTATACCGATACGGCTCGCGGCATCAGCATTACCACCCACAGCGTATATTTGACGGCCTAAACGTGTTTTCGACATTAAAAACGACGTTAGCGCAATCATGGCAATTAAAGTCAGAATTGGCAGTGACAAGCCATAGTCATAACCATCGCTTCCAGTGAAACTAAATAACTCAATACCGTCCATAAACCAATCAGGGAAACCATATAGCCACTCGCCATTGCTAAAATAAATCAGTAGGCCGAAGAACAGGTTCAACGTGGAAATGGTTATGATGATCGCCGGTACTTTAAGCTTATAAACCAATGTTGCGTTAATCATACCCAGTAGCACACCAACCAATGCGGCAATACCAAAGGCAATCATAAAGTTACCACCAATACTTAGAATGTATGTGGCCGCAACATATTGGGCAATTGCTGCCGTGGCGGGAAATGAAATATCAATCCCACCAGCAATAAGTACTACAAATAGACCACAAGCCATGATGCCAAGTAACGCCGAGCTTACTGACATATCGAAGATATTACCTAACGTAAGAAAATCTTCTGATGTCGCTGTCAGTACCGCCACAATCAGTACGATCATAACGGAGAGATAGAATTCGTGACGCTTGCTAAACGAAGCCAATTGGCGCTTAAATTGATTATGCATTGACGGCCTCCATGATTTGTTGCTCTGAGCAATTAGTCGGTTGGAAGTCATGGGTAAAACGTCCTTCTTTCATCACAATCACTCGGTGACTGTTGTAAAACACTTCAGGGATTTCATCACTCACCATAATGATCGCCATACCACTTGCTGCAAGGTCTTTGGCAATGTTGTAGATGGCTTCTTTGTTAGCGACATCAACACCGACGGTCGGTGAGTCAAGAATCAGAACTTCGGGCTCTGCCGCGATCCACTTGGCAATCGATATGCGCTGCGCGTTACCACCAGAAAGGCTAGTAACAGGCAATTTTGGATCTGCGACTTTGATTGATAGTGATGAGATAAGCTTTGACACTAGCTTGTTGGCTTTAAGATGGTCCAGTACACCCGATGGCTTTTGTAGACGCTTTAGTACCGAAGCAGTAATGTTGTCTTGAATCGACTGGTCCATGACTAATCCAGTTGACATGCGGTCTTCTGATACATAACCAATCCCTTGCGCGATCGCATCACGATTGGAGCTAAACGACGTCAGTTGGCCATTAATTAGGATTTCGCCGCTGTCAGGCTTATTCATCCCAAATAATGCCATGCAAAGCTCGGTACGACCCGCTCCAAGTAATCCAGTAATGGAGACGATTTCACCTGCACGAACCGACAATGACACATCGTGATATTGACCTTGTTTAGTCAGGTTTTTTACTTCTAGCTTCACATCACCTTGTTGTTGATATGGCGCTAAAGGCGAAAATTCAAAACGTTGACCTGTCATTAAAAATGCCAACTCGTCGCTATCCACTTCATCGGCTTGATAGGTACCAATGGTACGGCCATCACGGATAACGGTAATGCGATCAGAGATCTCCATCACTTCGTCGAGCTTGTGGCTAACAAATACAACGGTAACACCTTTCGATTTTAGGTCTGCAACAACTTCGATCAGGTGATTAACCTCAGTACGAGTTAACGAAGCGGTTGGCTCATCCATGATCATTAGCTTGGCGTCAGACGCCATCGCTCGACAAATTGCAACCAATTGACACTCTGCAATCGAAAGTTGCTCTACACGCTTATCCAATGGTAGCTTCACGCCGACTTTCGCCATTGCTTTAATCGCAATCTCTTCGATACGCTTTTGCTGAACTAATCCTTTTGTCCACTCAACATGATCTTGAATAGCTATGTTTTCTGCGACGGTAAGGTTAGGGAAAAGCGACAAGTCTTGATAAATAACTTGAATGCCATGTTCAATTGATTGTTGCGGATTTAAGCGTGGATAATTTTTACCTTCAAGTAGAATTTCAGCACCTTTTTCCGGCGCATGGACACCCGAAATCACTTTGAACAATGTGCTTTTACCACAGCCATTCTTTCCAGCTAAACAGTGTACTTCGCCTTGGTTGAAGGTTAGGTTAATACCATCCAAGGCTATCACAGAGCCAAAATGTTTTGACACCTTTTTGAGGGTAATGAAAGGAGTACCAGACATATGAATTTCCATAAATCATGGGGTAGAATTGCACTACCCCGAAGTTATTGCTTGTTATCGGTAAAACATTAACGAACTTGTCAAAGTTAACGCCTAGAAGCCAAGTTGACGTGCGTTTGTTTTATCAACTTCAAGGATCTTATTAAATTTCACTACACGTTTTTCAGTATCGATTTCAGCATCACCCAAACCTTTAACGTTTACTCCATCTGTTACTGCTTTGCCATCAAGCATTTGTTTTGCAACAGCAACCATCGCATAGCCAGCATCGGCAGGGTTCCACAAGTATCCTTTATCAATCTCGCCGCGCATCAAGTAAGGTGCAGCTTGGCTTGGCATTAAGATGCCTACAACACTGATCTTATCTTTAGCTCGTTTCTTCTTAATCGCTTCCCCAGCACCAATGCCACCTAGAGAACCATAAGAAACAATACCTGCCATATCAGGGTGAGCCTTCATCAAGTCGTTGGTCGCTGCGTATGATTGATCGATACTTTCAGCAACAGGCATGCGGCTGGTCACTTCATACATTTCTGGGTAAGTTTGCTTTTGGTAATCTATTGCTAAATTTGCCCAGTTATTATGTAACGGCACAGTAAGTGAACCTACGTAAACAGCATATCCACCTTTCTCATCCATATTTTTTGCAAGCTCATCCATCGTCACTTTCGCATAGGATTGATTATCAATAGTTTCGATATCCCAATCAGCTCCGTGCCCGTCCGGAGATTCGTGAGTTAAAACGATAATGCCCTTCTCACGTGCCTTCTTGAATACCGGCTCAAGAACCGTTACATCATTTGGCACAACCGTAATTGCATCGACACCTTTAGCAATCAAGTCTTCAATAATTTTTACTTGTTGTGCTGGATCTGGTGTAGAAGGACCAAGTTGGCGTGCGTTAACACCAAAGTCAGTTGCTGCTTGTTCAATACCTTTGTTCATTTGGTTAAACCAAGGAATACCAGATACTTTAACGACGTTTACAATTTCATAGTCTTTAGCGTGTACACCTGCAGCAGCAAGAGCAAGAGTTAGTGCAGCAGCTTTTAGTAATACCTTTTTCATGTCCATCAATCCTTTTTTATTATGTGTAGGGTTCAATAAAATTGACAAATACATGCTATCTCATAGTTCAATACAAAAATTACCATGCACAACCAAACCGTGACACAAACACAGTAACGTTAATTTTGACGATCGATAAAGTTAATTAATGGTTAAAATGACACGCCAAGGTATTTAAATAACGGAAAAATACGAATTAAATAACAATTTACCAACAGAAGCATAACAAGATATATTCATATTTTAGCCTGGAGAATGTTAGGTGGAGAATCAGATTTTAGTGGCTAATATTAATGAGTGTTTTATTGGTAAAAACCAGACAATGGTCACTACGTATGAGGCGGAAATTCAATATTTCTTGTATGGAGAGATAACTATTACGGGAACAATGTTATTGATAATTGATAAATACGCTTAGGGGGTGTAATTAAATAACGAATGCAACTACTCCTACTTTCTCTGCTAGCTTCAGTGCTTCTGCTTTAAATTAAGGGGAGCGTTTAATTGTAGTTTTCTTGGTTGTCATTGTTCACCTCTTTCGCGATTGTACTCACTTAACTCGATGTCCAAAAAGTGCCGGGGCGGATCACTGTCTAAAACGACTTTTAGTTGAGCTTTATTCACTTTAAACTTGCCAAGAAATTGTTGATTACTCATTGCAGCTCAAGGTATTCCACTAGAGCTTCTGGTAATTTCATCGATTCCTGTATCCAGAGCTGTATGTAATGAAGCTAACCCAACTCAATGCTTTTAAAGCCATTGTTGAATGTCAAACCGTCACTGCCGCGGCAGAGCGCTTATCGCTTAGTCAATCCGCTGTCAGTCGACTATTAGCCAGTTTAGAACAAAGAATTGGCTTTCAACTTTTTACTCGTAAACGAAATCGCTTGGAGCTTAGTAATGAGGGAGAAGCCTTCTATATTGAAGTCTCCAAAGTCTTTGATGCTGTATCAAGTCTCGATCACGCTGCGCATTCAATTCGCTCGCGCCATTTCGGGACACTGAATATTGCTGCGATGCCTCTTCTCTCAAACGCCTTTTTGCCCAGAATCTTGGCGGTCTTTTTAAAGCAAGCGCCTAAAGTCAAAGTCGGATTTAAAACATATCGTTCCGAAGAGGTGATTCAGCGGGTTCAAAGTCAAACAACAGATATTGGCTTTGCGTTTATTGATGATCACCTCGCGGGTGTAAAAGCACAAAAAGTAGAATGCGAATGCGTCTGTCTTATCCCCTCCGATTCGCCACTGGCCAAACGCTCGGTCATAGACATCTACGATATCGCGGGTCAAGTGCTCATCCGCCACGAAAAGGATATTACTCAGAGAAGAGTCGATGCATTGTTACGTCGCTATGACCTATCAACGATTGAGCAAATCGAAGTCTCACTGGCAAGCACCGCTGCAACCTTAGTTCGAGAAGGCGTCGGGATCGCGATCACTGATCCATTTACCGCTTACATGGAAAGCGAGCACCCAAAGGTCGTAATGAAACCACTAGTATTCGGCCTGCCGTTTGAATTTGATATTCTCTACCCTTCGTTAAAGCCCATTCACCGAAATGCGGAACAGTTCATTGAGCAATTCATGTTACAAGCTGACGCGATGAATATTCAGCTCAAAATCGGGCCAATGCGAAACCTCAATGAATATGATTCTGAGTAAGTTCACAGTTACAGAGATGCCAGACTACTTTGGTGAAATCAATTTATACTAATAAAGTCAATGCCTTGAGATAACACTAGTCGCTCATCATTCCTTTTTTGCATACTAGTCTCCAGCTTAATCATTGGCGACGAATATGCCTTCTTCCTTAAGCTCTCAACCAGAAAAACAAAAATCAATAAGGAAGAAATTATGAAAACGCGCGTCTCTGTGATTGGCTCCGGTAATGCTGGATTAACAGCTGCCTATCACTTTACCCTACAAGGTGCTGATGTCTGCCTCTATGGCTCGCCAGGTTTTGACCATCCTCTGGCAGACATAGAACAACGAGGAGGGATCTGTGCACTTGAAAGCTTTAATGACGTTGAACTGACTTACAGTGGCTTTCAGGTGTGTGACAAAATCAGCCGCGATCTGGCAGAGACAGTCTCATATGCCAACTTACTCGTCTTACCGGTTCCATCATTTGCGCAAGAGCCACTCTTTACTCAAATGCTGCCTCATTTACGTGATGGCCAAATTATCATGCTTATGCCAGGGAATTATGGCTCATTAGCGCTAAATCGAATTAAAAATGAACAAGGGTTTGCCCATTTAGATATCACTTTTGTTGACGCAATCTCGATTCCCTGGGCAACTCGAATTGTTGGGCCTGCAGAGATCGCTATTTTAGGCATGAAAGAGCACCTTCCTGTCGCCGCTTATCCTGCAAATCGAACGGAAGAGGCTATTGCAGCCTTACAAACTGTGATGCCATTACCTCTAACAAGGCTTAGTAATGTCATTGAAGCCGGATTAGAAAACATCAACTTTGGCGGACATCCATTACTAACAACACTCAATATTGGCTTACTAGAAAACTTCGATGGCCAATTCAATTACTACAAAGATTGCTGCTCAGTTTCAACAGCAAAAGCGGCAGCAGTAATGGAGTCAGAACGTCAATCCATAGGCAAAGCGCTAGGATTACAACTGTTGCCTGAGCTTCAAGCAATGAATGCCCTTTACGGTATGAAATGTGAAAGTGTTTATGAGGTTAACCGCACTTCAGAAACCCACGGCAAACTGAACAGCGCACCCAACTCAGCCAGCAACCGATACATCACGGAAGATGCCGCTTACCTTCTCGTCCCTTGTTACGAGCTCGGTAAACTGGTCGGTATTGACACACCTATGGTGACATCTTGTCTGCACATCGACAATGCGTATAACGAGACCAATTATTTCGAATCTGGAAGAACATTAAAAAAATGGGACTTGGCGATATGTCCGCTCAACAAATCATGGAATTCGTTAGCTAACGTGAAGGAACAGCTTTTGGGCTAAATCCGACCAATGGGGCTTCGGCCCCATAAGAAATAAAAGGACATCGTAATGACAAAATTTAAATTCCCTTCTGCCTACACAATTTTGATGATACTGACCGTACTAATGGCCATTTTAACTTGGGTTATCCCGGCCGGTCAGTACCAGATGGAAACCAATGAAACACTAGGCCGTATGGTGCCAATGGTTGGTACGTATCAAACCGTTGATTCAAACCCTCAAGGTATCGTCGATATTTTAATGGCACCAATTCAAGGCTTCTATGACCCAGGTAGCTACGTGGCGCGTGCAGTGGACGTCGCCCTATTTGTATTGGTTATCGGTGGATTTTTGGCTGTAGTAACCCAAACCGGCGCGATTGATGCTGGCATCGCCGGAACCATGAAACGCCTATCAGGTCGCGAGAAATGGATGATCCCTATACTAATGGGGTTGTTTGCGCTGGGTGGTACCGTTTACGGCATGGCGGAAGAAACTATTCCTTTTTACGCTCTGCTGATACCTGTAATGATCGCAGCAGGCTACGACAGTATCGTTGGCGTTGCTATTATCATGGTTGGTGCTGGTATTGGCTGTTTAGGCTCTACTATTAACCCTTTTGCAACTGTCATTGCCTCTAACGCAGCTGAAATCAATTTTATGGAGGGCTTTGCTCTGCGTGCCGTGATCCTTGTTCTTGGTTGGATCGTTTGTGTTATCTATGTCATGCGCTATGCAGAGAAAGTGAAAAATAACCCTGAGCTTTCAATCGTCGCTCACCAGAAAGAGTCAAACTTAGAATATTTCCTGCACAGTAAAAAGCAAGAAACACCAGAACTAAACAACACACGTAAAGCGGTACTGGCTATCTTCGGTTTAACTTTCGCCGTTATGATGTGGGGCGTATCCGCAGCAGGATGGTGGATGGCTGAACTCTCCGCTCTATTTCTTGGCTCAAGCATTCTTGTTGGCTTCGTTGGCCGGATGTCAGAAGTTGAAATTACCGACAGTTTTGTAAACGGAGCGCGCGATCTTCTGGGAGTGGCCCTGATCATCGCTATTGCTCGTGGCCTTGTGGTCGTCATGGATAACGGCAACATAACCCACACCATTTTGCATTACGCGGAAGGCTTATTAGGTGGGTTAAACGAAATCGCATTCATCAATGCTATCTACTGGGTCGAAGCCGTGATGTGTTTGGTCGTTCCCTCTTCTTCAGGGCTTGCGGTACTCTCAATGCCAGTTCTTGCCCCACTCGCGGATTTTGCTGGTGTTGGCCGTGAACTGGTTGTCACTGCCTACCAATCTGCCTCTGGTTTACCAAACCTTGTGACACCGACATCGGGCGTTGTGATGGGCGGTCTAGCCATTGGGCGAGTCGCTTACTCATCTTGGCTAAAATTCATTGGTCCATTGCTTGGCGTACTTTGTACCATGGTCATGATTCTTCTAAGTATTGGCGTTGTGATCAGCTAATCGGGCTGAAGTATACACCCAACAGCAACGTCAATTAGCTGTAGATTAAAGTTCATCTCGGGGCTGGCTATCCCCTTTAGAGGTGAACTTTGTTTATTCAGCATTAATGAATAGTGACAAAATTGCATATTGAGTTTCTGATAGATTGATTTAACGCAGTCTTAAGAAAGAGAAACGGCTCTAAGGTGCTCTGCTCCCTCCAGTAGAACTGGACACTTCACTAAGCAATTTTCCGATACCAAAAGTTATTCGAATTTTTCTAATTTAAGTGATGAATGTAAGAATATTTTGTCCAGTTTTGAGTCACGATGCCAACGGAATGTGTGTACGACTTTATCGTGACTTGTCAGCAAAGCTGTCAGAACGAGTATGAGCTAGTACAGTTAAAGTATGTAAGTTATACGTTGCTTTTGCACTCCCATACAACTAACCCACAACCTTAAGGCTCTTTTTACCACTCATCGACAAGCTTCCCGTTGCAGCCCCTTCAATATGATCACTCCACCACGCCATGAGAACTTTACGACGCTCAAGGTAATCAGTACGGTTGTATGCGCTTCTTACCTTATCTCTATCTACATGAGAAAGTGCAGCTTCAATAATGTCTGGGTCAAAGTTCTGTTCATTTAGAGTGGTACTAGCTAATGCGCGTAAACCGTGAGAAGTTTGCCTGCCCTTCATGCCCATTCTTACTAATGCTTTATTTGCTGTCTCTTTGTTGATGTGATTTTTGTTACTTTTGTCTGCAGGGAAAAGGTATTCACTATCACCTGTGATGAAATCAATAGTTTCTAATAGATCTAGAGTTTGTTTTGTTAAAGGGACAGTATGTACTCTCCCCTTTTTCATTCTTTCAGCAGGAATAACCCAAAGCATCTTTTCTTTATCAATTTCATCCCAACGTGCCCCGGCCGTTTCAGTTGGTCTTGTCATGGTATGAAGTTGCCATTCTAGCAAGCAGCGAGTGATAGGTTTAATTGACGCGTAGTTGATTGTTTTGAGGAGCTCAGGAAGTTCATCAGGAGTTAACGAAGCTTGATTGGTCACCTTAGCTGTTTCAAAGGCTTTACCAATGCCTGCAAGCTTGTTGTGCTCAATCACACCAGTATTTACTGCAAAGGTCATTATCTCATTGAGGTTGCGACACAAGCGCCCTACTGTTTCTAATTTACCTTGGTTCGCAATGGGTTTAATTGTTTTGATCGCTTGAGGGGCTGTTATATCACCAAGGGGAAACTTACCTAGGTCAGGTAAGAGGTACTTCTCAATACGTTGCTTCAATTTCTTAGCCGTTTGCTCTTTGACGCTTGTTTTCTTAACTTCAATCCAGTCATCAAATACTGCTTGCAATGTGTTTGATAGCTCGAGCTGCTTTGTTCTAAGCGTATTATCACGATGCTCTTTTGGATCAATACCGTCTGCAAGAAGCTCTCTTGCCTCAATAGCTTTAGTTCTTGCTTTGGCTAGGGAGATATCAGGGTACTTACCTAAGGCTAGGTTCAAGCGCTTTCGTGAAATGGGGTGATAATATGAAAAACGCCATAGTTTTGTTCCTATGGGCTTAATCTTCAATGATAATCCATCACCGTCACCTAAATTATATTCTTTCTCTTTAGGCTTTGCTTGTTTGATTTGAGTAGCCGTTAAAGGCTGTACCTTTTTCGCCATCGTAACCCCCTGAAGTAACCTCGAAATTGCTTAGATCTTAAAAGACTACTTCAGAGATTACTTTAAACGGTGGATTTTACAACACATCACGGGATCTCTTGGGACCAAGAAATGGTTAAGAGTCTGATAAAACAAGGAATTATAGGCACAAAAAAGCCCACACTAGGTGGGCTCTTTCGTATAATGTGGTGCCCGCTACTGGACTCGAACCAGTGACACCTTGCATGTCATGCAAGTACTCTAACCAACTGAGCTAAGCGGGCGATGTTCTAATTTCTTATTACTACCATTGTGACAAACTCAATAGTTATGCAATAAAAACAAATAAGGAATGGTGCGTCCGAGTGAACTCGAATCACCGACCCCCGCCATGTCAAGGCGGTACTCTAACCAACTGAGCTACGGACGCATTCCTTTAGAACGAGAAAGATATTAACGACTGATTTATCGTGGTGCAAGTTAAAATTACACTTGAATCAACCGTTTGCTCTTATTCGCATCAATGCGTTGCTTTTTTAGACGAAAAACGTAAATAAAGTTGAGTTGCATCACACTCAATGTACGCCCTACTTTGCTTTATTCGTCATCCACATCGAACACCACATTGTAGTTCTCGGTATACGTACAGTTTGGCTGGCGGCTACAAGTGAAAAAGCGTCGACCTTTATGGTCGCCTTGACTTGCTAACTTGATGATCATCGGGCTGCCACATTTTTTACAGAATCGAACTTCTTTTGATGGTTCAATTAAATCGATGTGTGCCGCCAGCAACCGCTTCAAACGGCTCACTTGATAGCTGTGTTTAATAGATGCACCAATCAGTGGTAAGCCTGCCGATTTACACACGTGAATCAGTAGCTTTTCTCGATCGGCCTTTCCCTTGTTGAGCTCTTTGCCGTTATCAAGTTCAATAATTACGCGAGGCTCTAACGTTCGCGGGTCGCAGACCACAAAATCAAAGTAGCTACGTGAGATTTTGTTGTTGGCGATAAACCAATTCTTCTTGTTATTAGCCTTAGCGGGGACAAGAACGTTCGACATGCTGACCTTGGCAAACACTTCACCATGATTGCCCACAGCGGATTTAAGTGCGTTATAAAATGTCGCCTGTTGCGCCGACATCAACGACCCTTTTTTCTGATAAGCATGATCTTTGGTGTCATCATGCTTCACTAGATACTTTTGGATAAAGTAAAAGAACACAACCAGAACAATTACAACGATAAAGATATTAGTCATTTTCCAACACAATCACGTCTGTATAGGGATTAAGATAGTGGCTAGCGTATGTAGAAAAGCATCACGTGGCAAGCAAAAGAGCGAGAGTTGCCAACCAGAATCACGACCTTTGAACTCTGTAATCACCAAGAGGTCGCTCTTACGCTAAACACATCTCTCCTATTTGCTAATCAAATCATAAATGACACTCTAGATTAATTCAGATCAACTTAACTAAACGTGTGATCAGCTAGCCTAAAGAGCTCCATAAATCATTCTTATCTCAAGAAAATCAGAATGACTTTTTGTTTCCTAATAAGCGATCAGCTTTCAGCGATGATAACTTGATTCCTACCCAACTCTTTCGCTTGATACAATGCATCATCCGCGGCTTTGAGGTACTTCTTATAAGTATCTTGATTGAGCTGTTCATGAGCAATACCAATCGACGCCCCTATCGATGTGGTGAGATCTAAAGAGCCGGATTGCGTAGCAATGGGGGTTTCGGAAATGGCTAAACGGATAACGTTCAACTGTTGCTCAGGATCAATGGAACCAGACAGCAGTATAACGAATTCTTCACCACCCCAACGAGACACTACGTCATTTGGGAATAAGTGTTGCTTTACTCGCCTTGCGACTTCCACTAAAACCTCATCACCAACATCATGTCCAAAGGTGTCATTAACGCGCTTAAAGTGGTCAAGATCTAGAATGACGAGACTGATCCCAAACCGTGAAGTATTAAATGGCATTGGCTGAGTTAACAACTGCTCCAGATAGCGTCGGTTGTATAAACCCGTTAGCGCACACGTTGTAGATTGAGTGACCAGCGCTTTATTTTTACTTTGAATGTTGCGAAGTCTAATCGCCAGTAATCCAGCACTAATACTGACCATTATAATCAATGTCACCACAACTCTGTTTCTCAGTTGTTCCTTTTGAAGCAGCAACTCGTTGAGGTCTTTTTCTATATTGAGTAATTCATTTTCGTTAGCGAGAGTCTCCTTTGCATAGTCTTGTTCTAGTAAAAAAATGTCACTCTGCCTTTTATCAAACAATAGCGCTTTGCTGCCATGATAATATTGTTTGTAATAACTCAGTGCACTATCAAAGTCGCCCTGAGATTCGTAATATTCAGCCAGTGTTTTTAAGCCTAGCAGCTTCCAACTTCTGCTCCCTACCACTTCAAAGATTGCACGTGCTCGTTCAAGATCATCTAATATGTCGTCATCTTGATCTAGTCCAATGTTTGCTAACGCACGGCTTAGATAACACTGCCCGTTTTGAAGCGTGTACTTCTTAATATTCGGCGCTTGAAGGCATTGATTAGCCACTTGCAATGCTTTGCTGAAATTGCCCTCTGATAGTAGTACGTCACTGTAGGTTCTCAGTAATAAGATTTTGTATCGAGCACTGACTCTTTTGCTATCGAGTGCTTTTGCTTTCTCATAAGCAATTCTGCCATTCGTCACATCACCACTGCTTAAGTACACAAATGCCTCGTTTATGTAGAGAATGCCAATCGCGTCATCTTCAAGTAGGTCACTTTTAAAATAGAGCTTTTTTGCTTTATCGATAATACGCAGGGCTTTCGGCCAATCCTTTAAATAGATGTAGAGCAGAGCCATGTTCGACATCAGCTTGCTATTATAAATGTGCGTTGGATACTGCTTGCCAAGTTGCAGCCCTTTATAGAGAAAGTACTGAGCGTCTTGCAAGTCGTTTCGCACGTTATTGATTGCTCCCGCGGTGTTATACGCTTTAACCAATAACTGCTCGTAACGAATAGATTCAGCAACCCCTATCGCGGATCTAATTTCAATTTCAGCGATTGCAAGTTCCCCTTCCTTAAGGTATTCAATCGCAGATTCAACCAATAATTCTGACTTCAACCACAACATATCTTCATGCTCAGACAACGCTTTTATTTGTTCTACGTAGCCCATCAGGGCGTCGGCATCTCGTTGATGTTGAGCCACATTCGACAAAATCATAAGTCGATAAGCTTGGTATATTGCTTTGTCATTAACGCCAGTGGGCGGCCGAAGTAGATCAAGTTGATGTTTTGCAACAGATGGGGAACTGCGTGACAAACCGAGAATATGAATTAACTTTTTTCCATATTCAGTTTGAGAGAGTTCTTTTTCTGGAGTGTAGACAGAAGTTTTGTTGGCTTGAGGAGGGCTCAAGTCCACATCATTGAGCGGATACAGTAAATAAAGCCCGAGTACGACACTGATGGTCACCACGAGTAGAAACGAACCTAAAACGTTGTTTTTATTCATGTATTAAGAACGTTACAAATTGAATGATCATAGCACTGCTGTTTACCCATATTAGAAACTTATTATACCCGAGCCCTACACAGATTAAAATATTATCAGTTCGACGAACTGAACAAGGTTATTCTCACTAATTAGAATAATCAGGCAATTTTCTTGATTTAACTCAGGCATTCATCTGGCACATTGGCGTTATAGTGATTTTCCTGTTCCTATAGCCGTGACTTCTGACGAACGAGCGGAAACATAATGAGAATTAACAATGACCCAAATTAATGAACAACGTCTTGTCGACCATTTCTGCGATCTTGTGAAAATCGATAGTGAATCACGCAACGAAAAAGCCATCGCGGAAGCACTGGCTGAGCAGCTAGGCGAACTAGGCTTTGACGTACATAAACTGGCCGTTCCGGCAGAAGTGTCGAATGGTTTCAATATCTACGCTCGTTTAGATGGCACACTTCCAGGTAGCACAGTATTCAGCTGCCACATGGATACAGTAACGCCAGGTATTGGCATTGAGCCAATCATTGAAGACGGCGTCATCCGCTCTAAAGGCAACACGATTCTAGGCGGCGACGATAAATCGGGCATCGCGGCTATCATGGAAGCAATACGTTGCATTCAAGCTGAAGACCAAGCGCACAAAACCATCGAAATCGCATTCACCGTATTCGAAGAAGGCGGTTTATTCGGTTCTCTGAACTTCGATATGTCTTACATTCAATCTGAGCACGCTATCGTTCTAGATACAGGTGGCCCGATTGGTACGATCGTAAACGCTGCACCAGGTCAACAGAAGGTAACCGCGACAATCAAAGGCCGCCCGGCTCATGCTGGCTTGGCACCAGAAGAAGGCATCAGCGCAATTCAGGTGGCTGCAGACGCAATCACCAAGATGAACCTACTTCGTGTCGATGAAGAAACAACAGCAAACGTGGGTATTGTTGAAGGTGGTCAAGCGACTAACATCGTAATGCCGGAGCTTAAAGTAGTAGCAGAAGCGCGTTCACTGAACGGTGAGAAGTTAACAGCGCAAGTTGAGCATATGATTTCAACATTCGAAGCAAGCGCGAAACAATTCGGCGCTGAAGTAGAAATCGAATCAACTCGTGCTTACGATGCATTCGTGATTGCAGATGATCACCCGCATATTCTTTCTATCAAATCGGCATTCGAGAAACTTGGCGTAACGGCAAACACCAAACGTACAGGTGGCGGTAGCGATGCAAACAACTTTAATGCTAAAGGTCTAACAACCGTTAACCTTTCTACAGGGATGGCAAAAGTTCACACCACTGAAGAGTACATCGCGGTTAAAGACATGGTCGCAATCACTGAGTTTGTTATAGCTTACGTAACACAATAATCTTACTTGTGAGCTAGATGGTGAACATCATCTAGCTGATATCAAAAAGCCGAGTCTAGTTTGGACTCGGCTTTTTTGTGTTTCAACATAGCTAGAATTTTGAGCTTAGAAACCCCTACGCTTCCAAAACTGTCCTTCATCTTTTGCCACTAGGTCGAATGTCTTGTCGGCGATGATGTTACCTTTTAGCTCGACTGTCATGCGCCATTTACCGAGCTTGTTTGAGACTGGAGCCCAAATGGTATCGCCTAAATAGAAATCCCAATCGTTGTTGCCGACATACTCTTCACCATCGAATGGTTCTAGCACTTCGCCTTTGTCTGTGGTGATGTTCGGGTGATAAATACAGTAGCGGATCTTTTCGCCTTTGGCTTTTTTAATATTCAGAATATAACCAAACTCTACGTCAATTTCGGCATCAACGATGGTGGTGAACTCTTGGATTTTGGGAAGATCTTTAGATTTAGAATCCCATGTGGAGTAGATACCATAAGAAGTCATGTCGACCACAACAGAGCGCTTTGCCATTTGAATCATTACCTTGGAGTTGTTCTATTAATTTAATCTATGTGCCATTAAGTCACGCAGCACGAGGCTATTCTTGCCAATCTTTCGCCATTCGCTTAATCACTGAAGGTTCAATGTCGTGAATAGTGCCATATTGCTCTCGGCATACTTCTATAACCAGGTCCGCTTTATATTTGAGTGCAAGTTGGCGATAGGCTTTCATTTCCCACTGCTTGATAAAGGTATTTGATACAACAACATCTAGCCCTTGTTTCAGGCCTTTTTCCACTGTGTTCTGACACCACTCATGAGCCTGTTGTAATCGCCTAGGATCAAACTGATACACTCCTTGACCATTCACAAAATACATATCGGCTTCGACATGCAGTGCATCGTAGGTTTGCGCTTTTGTTGACTTGCCGGAACCGGGCAGCCCTCGAATGAGTATTAACTTCATCTATCACTTTGCAGGCTAATTTGAAAACGTAAGTTTATCTTAAATGTTCGTCGCTTGCTCTGATAACTACCTTGCGTCACTTACAAAAATCCCCCCTATATCCGACTCGGATAGTCGTTCGACATGATGGTAAGCGACTTGAAATCGACGGATTGTTTCTGATAGAAGACACAAATAATTTACAACTATCCATTTTGTATATCGACAAGCGTGTCAAACTATTATAGATTTAGATGTATAGACGTCTACATATCTAACTTAGGGAGAAAGCTGTGCCTATTCGCATTCCAGACCAATTGCCCGCATCCGATGTTCTTCGTGAAGAAAAAATTTTTGTTATGCCGCTATCAAGAGCATCGACACAGGAAATTCGTCCACTTCGAGTCTTGATCCTCAACCTAATGCCTAAGAAAATTGAAACAGAAACTCAGTTCTTACGCCTACTATCAAACAGTCCATTGCAAGTAGATGTAGAGCTACTGCGCATCGACGACCGGCCAAGTAAGAATACACCCACAGAACACCTTGATAACTTTTATCGTCAATTTGAGATGGTAAAAAGTCGTAATTTTGATGGGCTGATCATCACTGGTGCGCCGCTTGGTTTAGTTCAATTTGAAGATGTTATCTATTGGGAACATCTACAAACCATCATGGAATGGGCAAACAAACACGTTACGTCGACTCTGTATGTATGTTGGGCAGCTCAAGCTGGTTTGAAATTGCTGTATGATTTGCCAAAGCGCACTCGTAAAGACAAGCTGTCTGGTGTTTACAGTCACGAAATACATAACCCATTTCACCCTATTTTACGTGGCTTTGATGATACGTTCTTAGCGCCTCATTCACGCTATGCCGACTTCTCTCAAGAATACTTAGCCGAGCATACCGATCTCGATGTTCTTGCGACTTCCGATGTGGCGGGAGTATATTTGGCAGCAACGAAAGACAAGCGGAACGTGTTTGTAACAGGTCACCCGGAATATGATGCTCATACACTTCATAATGAGTATATTCGTGACTTAGGTGAAGGCATGGAGCCGGTTATCCCTATCAACTATTACCCAAACAACAATCCAGATAATAAGCCTATTGCTAGCTGGCGTAGTCATGGTCACTTATTATTTTCAAATTGGCTAAACTACTGCGTTTACCAACAGACACCTTACGATTTGGATCACTTCAGCGAAGACAATTTCACAAAAGACGATTAAACGGCAAGTTATTTTTGTCAGCCATAGAGATCTGTATTCAATAGGTTGTTGATAATAAAGCCAATTGGATGCGGATTTTTTATGGTAAGTGGCTCGCATTCCATAGCAGATTTAATACTTCGACTTATTCGATTCCATATGATGGGCTGGTGTTCATAAGGAGCTGCACATGCCTGCCAAGTCATTTTTATCAAATTTCATATTATTCACATCTCTTTCACTAATAGGCTGCGTCTCTATCACTGAAGGCCCACCTAAAATAGAAAGTGACCCAATTGCGATGTCTGAGTCCCGCATTGAGTTAGGCTTAGGTTACATGGGGCAAGACAATATGGTTAGAGCTCGTGAAAACCTAGAGTTAGCGATCAAGCATGCGCCTAGTTATTACAGAGCACGACTCTCTATGGCGCATTACTATGAAAAAGTTGGCGAAGTAGACGAAGCAAGATCCACATATCAAAAGGCGCTAAGCTTAGATTCAAGAAACGGTAATGTACTGAATAACTACGGTACGTTTTTGTGTAAACAAGGCGAGTATGAGCAGGCCGATAAGTACTTCAACCGAGCCATCGACCAACCCTATTATTATTTAGTCTCTGCCAGCTATGAGAATGCGGCGTTTTGCGCGTTTAAAGCCGGTAATACTGACCAAGCAAAGTATTACTTCACACGTGCTATTGACCACGATCCGAATCGAGCAAAGTCGATATTACAGCTATCAAAGATTGAAGTAAGTGAAGCAGATTATAATAACGCGAGGCTTCGTCTGTTCAAGTTCCACCAGCGCTATGGCTATCAAATTCCATCCCTTCAAATATTGGTCGAACTGGAAAACAAAGCCGGAAACAGTGCGCTTGAGAAGAAGTACCAAACCAAATTAGACGAGTTGCTCTCCACTTAGACTCGCTGGAATATAAAAACGGGCTTGTTGAATGAACAACAAGCCCGCTTTCTTATGTAATCTATTAGATACTTTCTGGTATTGAAGTGTTATTTAAGCGCAATCCACTCTTGTCTCTGCTCATCATCCATAAAGGTCCACGCAACAAAGCGGCTCACCTTTTGGCCTTGCGACATCTCTACCACTTTCACTTGTTTTGCTCTTAACTTACCAAGCTCTGAACGAATCATATCAACGTTGTCTTTCTTAGAAATCAACGTAGTAAACCACAGTACTTGCGTAGCAAACAGTTGGCTCTCTCTGGCCATTTTCATAATGAAAGCCGCTTCACCACCCGGACACCATAACTCCGCTTTTTGACCACCAAAGTTCAACGTTGGCTTATCTTTTTTCGCCTGCGATTTTTTAGATTCAGGCTTGAATGACTTACCTGCTTTCTTAGCTCGGTTTGCCGCTAGATTATCAAGCTTACGTTGCGACCCTTTTTCCGCTTCTTCTAAAGAGCCGTGGAATGGAGGGTTACAAATAGTGACATCGTAACGTTCGTTATCCTTAATCACACCTTTAAAGATAGCTTCAGAGTCTGCTTGCAATCTCGCTCGGATCTTACCTTTTAGGTTCGCGTTACTTTCTGCAATGAAGTTGGCCGTTTTGATGGATACAGGGTCAACATCGGTACCCGTACAACGCCATTTGTATTCTGTCGTGCCAATAATTGGGTAGATACAGTTTGCGCCAACACCAATATCCAACGCCTTCACAGAAGCGTGATTATAAGGTTCGCCTTGACCATCGCTGTTAAGGATGTCTGCCACTCTATGAATGTAATCTGCTCGGCCTGGAATTGGCGGACATAGGTAACCCGCGGGAATATCCCAGTGCTTAACGCCATAGTGATGTGCTAGTAGCGCCTTGTTAAGTAACTTAACGGCCAATGGATCAGAGAAATTGATCGTATCTTCACCGACAGGGTTCTTAATCAAGTGCTCTTTCAGCTCAGGTAACGCAGCAACCAATAACTCGAAGTTGTAGCGACCTGTGTGTTGATTTTTTGGGTGCAGTCTACCCGCAGGCTTAGCCGTATTCTTGTTACGTTGTAAACCGCCCGTTCGTTTCGGGCCTGAAGGCTTTTGCGAACCGCTTGTTCTTTTTGGTGCGCTCTTATTCGAAGTGCCTTTTTTAAGCGGTGCTTTACCCGCTCCGCCTTTATTATTGGTTGGTTTACTAGAAACTTGCTTGGCTTTATTCTGTCCCGCCGCTTTTGAATCCGTATTGTTACGGTTTTTATCAGAGGCGCTGTTTTTCGACAGGCTTAGCGTGGTTCTATTTTGTGATTGGCTCATTAGGCTACTTCTTTAAATCTAAATACATCATGAATAAACGGGCATCCAACTCAAGTTGGTGATATTCCGGTTCCATGTGACAACATAGTTGGTAAAAGGCTTTGTCGTGCTCTTTCTCTTTGATGTGCGCCAGTTCATGTACTACCAGCATTCTAAGCAAAGGTTCTGGTGCATTTCTAAAGACACTGGCGATACGAATCTCATTCTTCGATTTGATCTTGCCACCGTGATTCTTCGCAACATAAGAGTGGAGGCCTAATGCATTATTGATTAGGTGTATCTTCCCGTCGTAAATCACTTTGTTGATGGGTGGTGCTTTCTTCATGTAGCGATTTTTAATCTCAATCGCATAATCAAACAAGGCCTTCTCGCTTTTTATTTCATGATTATTTGGATAGCGAGCTTCAAACCAAGGCACTAATTTACCTGACTCTACAAGTTGAGTCACAGGGTCGATAATGTGCTTAGGATAGCCTTGGATATAGCGTAAAGAAGGATGCATTCTGAAAGACCGTACAAGTTACGCCACGACAATACGTTGTGGTCTTGAAGTTTGAGCCGCATAGTGTAACTGATCACACTTTTCTAATCACCTAGGATTCGTTACACTTTAGCAAGATTCACCAAGAGCTAGACTCAGCAAGAGAATGTAAAAATGAAACGTGTTGTATTGTATGTCGCAGACAAATGCCCACACTGCAAAGATGCCCAGCGCTATTTGGACTCTAAAAAAATTGAATACCGCCTAACGAACGCAAAGATGCAGCGTGGCCGTAAAGAATTACAGGCAATGGGTGCTCGCTCTATCCCTGTACTGAAAATCGGCGACCAAGTGATGGTCGGATGGAATCAGAAGAACTTCGATAAGATGTATAACTCAAAGAACACATAACGAGCTTTGAGCTAGTCATACTTCCATACAACAAAGCCCGCAGATCCAAACCAGGATCTGCGGGCTTTGTTTTGTCTATTTCATCTTACTTAGGGCGTTTTACTCTTTGTTGAGGGGGATTTGCTTAGAATGACTAGGCTGCTTCCCCCTCGCCGCGATTAAAACGCTTTTATCTCGAACAAAATTTAACCACGAAAGGTCAACACGCCCTAATCACACATACTGCTTCACGAAATAAATAAAGGTTCGGTCTGCCTTCGACAGGTAACCTTCTTTTCTCCAAGCCAACGATAGGTTGAGTTTTACAGGCTCTTTAAATGGAACACCTACCACGTCTTCTTCGTACTCAGTGACTAAACTGAGTAGCGCAGTGATGGCAAATTCTCGCTTTACAATGGAAAGAATCATCGGTAGCAAGTTGGTCTCGAACGCAATGGTCATATCCAAATTGTATTTTTTGCAAGTCGCGTCGATGAAATCGCGGTGGAAGTAACCCGACTTAAACATGATCAGCTCTTGAGCGAAAAACTCTTCAAAAGTGATGGATGGCTGTGATGCTAATGGGTGCTCTTTGCCTACAACGGCTAACATCTCTGAACTTAGCAGATGGTCGGTTTCAAGATCGTCAGGCACATTTTCATGATTGATAACGCCGATATCGAGTTCACCGCTTAATAGCATCTGGCGTATCGAGGCTGTACCCGCATCAATTAGTGTCAATTTTAGGTTTGGGTATTGGCTTTTAAAGGCCATCACCACCTGTGGGAAAAAGTAACTCCCCATCATGCTTGGCGCCCCTAAGCGCACCTCTCCTTTCTCTAGCCCCTTTAACTCGTTCATCGCAAGCTGAGCGTCATCAAACTGCTGAGAAATCCTCCTGGCATGCTCGAACAACACCTTGCCCTCTTCCGTTAACGTCACGGATTTGTCTCCGCGCCGAAACAGAATTAACTCCAGTGTTTGTTCAAGTTTCTTAATGGAAATACTCAATGCAGGCTGTGCAATATGCAGCGCTTTAGCCGCCTGAGTGAAGTTACCAAACTGAGCAACGGCCAGAAAATGTCGAAGGGGTTTTGATTCAAGCATATCAATACATTAAATATATGGAGGTGATATTTTTAATATATTTCTTTAATCACCTTCGTACTGATAACTTGTTCACAAATAGATTACTTGTTCAAAAATAACTTAATTAATCGCACAGGCGTATGCAAATGTTTGATAAAGGCAGTACTCAATACAAACGAATCACCCAATCATTAGCGATTGGCTCGTTTATCATTTTCTGTAACCTCTACCTTTTTCAACCTATTTTGCCGCACATGGCGGAGCATTTCCAAGTATCAGAAACCCAAATCAACTGGCTGTTTGCCGCTACGACACTCGGGCTATCCATTAGTTTGGTGCCTTGGGCTATCGCATCTGAAACCTTTGGTCGAAAACCCATTATTCTATTCAGCCTGTTTGCTATCCCATTGATAGGGCTAAGCATGGTGTTCACAACGACCTTGTTGCAACTCGTGATAGCCCGCGCATTCATGGGCGTTGCTGTCGCGGCTTTCGCTGGTGTGGCAGTTGCCTACATGGTCGAAGAGTTAACCCCCAAAGCCTTTGCCGTCGCCATTGGTGGTTACATTGCGGCTAACTCGCTTGGCGGAATCTTTGGGCGTGTACTTGGCGGCTTAATCACAGACTATTTCGATTGGCACGCAACTGTTCTATTTTTCGTAGTCGGTTCATTGCTAGGTGCGCTCTTTATCGCCTACCGTTTACCTGAACAACAGAACTTCAAACCTCAAAAAGGGCTGTTCTTTCACCACAATCGCTCGGTAGTCATGCACTTAAGAAACCGTACCTTGTGGCTCGCGATGTTGATTGGTGGTGCTAACTTTGCGCTGTTTGTTAACCTGTATTCTGTAATGGGTTTCCGGTTGGTATCTGAGCCACACTCCGTGCCCGTTGGTTTAGCGTCACTCATATTCCTATGCTATTTAGCTGGTACTGTCAGTTCTAAGCTATCCAACAAATGGACACAGCGCTTTGAACCTCTGAATGGCATCTTAATGGGTGTATGTATCAGCTTAATCGGGATGTTGATTTCTGCTGTTGATAAGGTCCCGTTCATGCTAGCAGGGTTGTTGTTGATTAGCGGCGGCGCGTTCTTCGCTCATACCCTTGCCTACTCTTGGGTCAGTCAAAAAGCATCGAGTGCAAAAGCTACAGCAACCGCGTTGTACCTTGTACACTATTACATTGGCGGAAGCTTGGGCGGGTTCTTACTCTTGTACTGCTGGCAGTTATTTGGCTGGACCGGCGTGATTGCAGGCGGTTCTATCTTCTATATCGCAATATTTGCTTGGGTTTATCAGTTGAAACAACTTCAAGCCTCGAGCTCTAAGCTAGCTGAAGCTTAACTAAGGTAAGGTGTCTGATTGAATTATTGCTTTTGATTGACGTCCGTTCTGATATCCTACGCAAAATTTCATTTCGGAACCTGTTATGTCGAACACTCAAAGCACAGATCTTCAAACCATCCACGACCAAGTCAAACAATGGTTAGATGATGTCGTTATTGGCCTAAACCTGTGTCCATTCGCAGCCAAGCCACAACGTAATAAACAGATTAAGATCTTTGTGAGTGAAGCGAATACGGAAGAAGCGTTGTTGGAAGACATCATGACGCATTGCGTAGAGTTAGATAACACGCCAGTTTCTGAATTAGAGACGACATTGGTAGTTGTACCCAACATGCTGCAAGACTTCTTCGACTACAACATGTTCATTGATTGGATTGAAGCGCTGATCAAACAGGAAGACTGGGAAGGTGTTTATCAAGTTGCAACGTTCCACCCAGATTATTGCTTTGGTGGTGCGGATCCAGAAGACGATGAAAACTTAACGAACCGTTCTCCGTATCCGGTTTACCACTTGATTCGTGAAGCAAGTATGGAGAAAGTGTTGAAGCACTACCCTAACCCTGAAGCGATTCCTGATACTAACATTGCAAGAGTTGAATCTTTAACGCCCGCGGAACGTCGTCAATTGTTCCCTTATCTATTCAGCTAATTGCAAACAGTTGAACACTGAGAACGAACCAGTTTCGGTTTACGAACCGGAGTATTCTTGATGATATGGACGAGAAATAAACTGATCTCGCCCATTTTTTTCGCAATGTACAGGCATTCGTCGGCAACTTTGATTAGCTTATCTAACGCCGACATCCTTTCCCCTTTAGTATCCCCTGTGTTCAACTCAAAATGACAGGCACCAATTGATATGGTGACTGGCTTTCGATCCAGTGTGATTTTCTTTATCTCTTGTAAAAGAGCTATTAACTTATCTTCAACACCATTTTGTGTACTATTAGGGTACCAAAGAATGAACTCCTCGCCGCCAAAACGCGCCACAAACTCACCTTCTTGGGTATTCTTGCTCAGCAGATTCGCCACTTTTTTTAATACCGCATCACCCATTTGGTGACCATAAGTGTCGTTGACCTGCTTAAAGAAATCGATATCCACAACAGCCAAGGTCCCTTTCCCTAGAGAACCTTTTAACTGTTCCACTTCTGCATTCAACGTTTTGAACAAGCAACGCCTATTCGGCAAGTGTGTTAAAGGGTCGTACAGAGCTTGGTACTCTAGTTTCTCATTCAGATCTTTGAGTTTTCGTTCTTGTTGTCTTCTAACGAGTTCCACTTCGATCCATGAGGCCATAAGTCTCATAACATCAATATCGAACTCTTTGAACTCACGATGGTAGGCCGCTGGGCTTGAAAAGTTTAAGGTGCCATAAAGCTCATCATTAACGAAAATGGGGATGCCAATGTAAGACTCTAGGCCAAAAGACTGATACGCAGGATGCGTCGCATACTGATCGTGTTTACCACAATGCTCAATACAGGTAGGGCCAATAGATTTGCAAGTAATCTCGCAATAGGTCGAACAATATTCGAAGGTATCACCGCGATGGAGATCAACACCTTCAGGTTTAACACAGTGTTCAACAAAGTAAGTGTTACCATCAATTTTAGATAAGATACCAATATCTAAGTTGAAGCGTTCAAGGCCCATATTAAGCAACTGAGCAATCTGATTATCGAAGCCCTTTCGATAATCGTTGGTGATTTGATACAAGCGGCGTATAACAACTTCGCTTTCACTAGCTTGGTGCATAATGATATCCCACTGCTGCCGAAGTTAGTGACAACATTAACATTTCTAATATAAACAAGAGTAAAAGGGAGAAAAGTATAATAATCAATGGATTTGTGTACAAAATGCCTCATTGATCCAATGAATAAAGGTCGAGTTCTTCGACTTTGCGTTAGCACCCTATTCCTAGCTTTGGTAAAATACTCTATTAACGAAACAGAATGGATAGGAATATGACCCTTTCTCAACTAAACCAAGAAATCTACGATCACCTTTACCGCGATATTAAAGAGTTCCGCAGTACTTTTGATCTGCCTGTTGCTGCTCCTGAAACCATGGATGAAAAAGGCGATACGCTACATACCTCTTTAGCGATCGAAGAACTGACAGAACTTGCAGAAGCTGACTCTAAAATCGAGCAAGCAGACGCTATCGTAGACAGCGTTTATGTTTTGATGGGACGTTTGGTTCACCTTGGTCAAGCTAAGGTAGAAGACAACCTAGCAATCAGTTATCTGATCGACTTGCTGCTGAATGTTTCTAAGAACCGTTCAATCGACTTTCTGCCTTGTTGGGACGAAGTACATTCAAGTAACATGAGCAAAGTATGTCGTAACGAAGCAGAATACGCTGAAACAGAGGCCTTCTACGCTAAACAAAACATCAAGCTGATGGCGGTTCAAAAAGGCGAATACATCATCGCGAAGTGTGCGGAAGATTTCGTATCTGAAGGCAAGACAATTCGCCAAGGTAAAGTACTTAAATCAGTACACTACCGCCCTGCGAACCTAGAGCCACTAACGGCTTAAGTACAGCTACGACTCAAGCTGTTTAAAGCACCGCGAGCTAAAATAGCAAACGCCACGTTTAAATAACGTGGCGTTTTATTATCTGCCAGTGATTTTTAGCGGCGTGCCTATATCAATCGCGCCATGTGATAAGCCGCGACATAATTACCATTTCTAAAAGCAAAACTCGCAGACTCCCCTTCAATAACAAAACCGAACTTCTTATACAGGCTAATCGCTCTTTCGTTATCGGTATAGACCGTTAACTCCATTCGCTTGATGTTAATCCAGTTATCACACAAGTCGATCGCGGTCGCGAGTAACTGACTACCGACGCCTTTGCCTAATACATCGTCTTTAACACCCATACCAAATGAAGCAACATGACGCCTTCTCGGGTTTATACACACTTCCATTCCCAAGTTACCGACAATTTCCCCATCGATCAGCGCGACATAGGAATACACGTTATCAGGCATATTAGAAATTCGTTTTTGCCAGCTTTCCAGAGATGGATTTGGGAGTTGCAGCGTACCAGTATAAGCATTAGTGCATTCGTAGATTTCTTTGATTCCCTTCGCATCTGACGGTTCAGACCGTCTCACTATAATACTCATCGCAACTCCTACTATTATTCACTAATTGTGATACACATCCTCAATGTGCACCTAAACACACTAACAAATAGTGAATATTAAACAATAGGTTAATTAAGAATGTTTTTGTTAGAGCTACAGGTTGGATAGGTCATGATCCGAAAAGGACATGAGTTTGAGGAACAAAAACCAGAAACGCATATTTCTGGTCTTCTTTTTATTATTGTGCAAGCGACTAGGACTCTGTTTCCGAATCACTTTTCTCTAAACTCATAACGTTCAAAACAGCGAAGGAAGCAGCCAAGAATAGACCTAATATCCAAACAAAATACCACATGAAAAACTCCTTAATACAGTGAATGGCCATTACGTTCGACATACTCGCTATCGAGTCGCCCAAACATGGTGCGGTAGCTAAAAGCGGTGTAACACAAAATGATGGGCACCATCACAAATGCTACGCCTGTCATTATGTTCAAGGTTAGTTCGCTCGATGTTGAATCCCACAACGTTAAGCTATGGCTTGGGTTAATACTCGATGGAATAATGAATGGGAACATCGAAAAGCCAGCCGTTAAAACAATGCACGCATTAGTAAAACTTGAGCTGATGAAAGCCAGCGCATCCCACTTTAATCTCGCACTCACCAGCGCCAACAGCGGAATGAGCACACTGCCAATCGGCGCAAACCACATCCAAGGGTAAGTATCGAAGTTGGTTAACCAAGCACCAGTTTCTGCTATCGCTTGTTTATTCAACGGGTTTGAAACCGCGCTATGGTTCAACTCACTAACAATCAGATAACCATCAATTTGGCTTATCGCTAAACCGCCAATAACCATAAGACTGGCCACAAGCACTGCACTTCCCTGTGCCACCAATCTTGCCTTTCGATATAGCACATCAGTGGTTTTCATCATCAGCCAAGTACTGCCTTGTAACAACGCCATCAATAACCCAACGAAGCCACACAACAGGGCAAACGGATTAAGCAAATCAACAAACGATCCGTGGTACTCAACCATAAGCAAGCTATTGAGCGAGAAAGGAAGCCCCTGCATCAAGTTGCCAAACGCGACACCAAATAAAATCGGCGGAAAGAAGCCTGAAAACGAAATCGCCATATCACATACTTTTCGCCATTGGTCGTTGTCTATCTTGGCTCGGTATTCAAGAGCCAAAGGACGCAGCCACAACGAGATAAGCGCCAAATACATCGCCACATATAAGCTTGAAAACGATGTCGCATACACTAGCGGCCAAGCCGCAAACAAAGCGCCACCTGCGGTAATTAACCACACTTGGTTGCCGTCCCAATGGGGTGCGATGGAGTTAATCATCACACGCCTTTCAGAGTTGGTTTTACCGATAAACGGTAACAACGCTCCGACTCCCATATCGAAGCCATCGGTGATCATAAAACCAATCAGCAATACACCGATTAGCACCCACCAAATTAAACGTAATGTGTCATATTCGAACATGAGTCAGTCACCTTATTGTTGAACTTGTTGTGCCAATTTGGCTTCAAGTGATGTTGTTGTTTGTTCATAGTGATAGCGCCCTGTTTTCAAACTGCTCGGGCCTTTTTTAGCCACGGCAATCATCAAATAGCTTTCTACGATAATGAACACGGTATAGAGGCTAAGAATGAGCACGAGGGACGTAAGTAGGTTTTCAATGGTTTGCGAAGAGGCCGCTACAGTTACCGGAAGGATTTCACCGACAGCCCAGGGTTGACGACCGTATTCCGCAACAAACCAACCCGCTTCGATTGCTATCCAAGGTAATGGGATTGACCAAAGTGCCGCCTTCAATAACCAAGGCTTTCGAGTAATGTTCTTACGATAGGTTTGTAAGAAAGCCGCGCCAAAAACAAACAACATAATGAAGCCACAACCCACCATGATTCGAAATGACCAGAACAGTGGCCACACCGTTGGAATTGAATCGTCGGCAGCTTGTTGGATTTGCTGTTCAGTAGCATCAGTTACCGTATCTGTGTATCGCTTGAGCAATAAGCCGTAGCCGAGGTCGTGTTTGGTTTGATCGAAAGCTTGCTCTGTCTCATTAGAGGTGTCGCCCGCTCGCAAACGCTCTAACAATTCGTAAGCGATAATGCCGTTTCGAATACGCACTAAATGTTGCTCTCGCAAGTCATGAAGGCCTGTCACTTGCTCATCCAAAGATCGCGTTGCAATAATCCCCATCACATATGGAATTTTCACAGCAAAGTCAGTTTTTCCTTCCTCTTGGTTTGGTAAGCCGAACAAGGTGAAAGCCGCTGGCGCAGGTTCGGTGTGCCACTCGGCTTCAATCGCCGCGAGTTTCACTTTTTGAACGTCACCCAGTTCATAACCAGACTCATCGCCCAATACAATAACCGAGATAATGGCAGCGATGCCGAAAGACGCGGCCACAGCAAAAGAACGCTTTGCAAACGCTATGTCTCGACCTTTCAACAAGTAGTAAGAACTCACGCCTAGGATAAACATCGCACCACAGGTATAAGCAGAAGCGACCGTGTGTAAGAACTTAACCTGAGCCACAGGGTTAAGCACTACTTCAGCAAAGCTAGTCATTTCCATACGCATGGTTTGATAATTGAACTCAGAGCCAATCGGGTTTTGCATCCAACCGTTAGCAACCAGAATCCAAAGTGCGGAGAAGCTTGAACCTAGCGCCACCAGCCAAGTCACAACAAGGTGTTGGCGTTTGGATAGCCTTTCCCAACCGAAGAAGAAAAGCCCAACAAAGGTGGATTCGAGAAAGAATGCGACAAGGGCTTCAATGGCGAGAGGCGCACCAAAGATGTCACCAACATAGTGAGAATAGTAGGACCAGTTGGTGCCGAACTGGAACTCCATGGTTAAGCCAGTCGTGACACCCAAGGCGAAGTTAATACCAAACAGTTTGCCCCAAAAGCGCGTCATATCCTGATAGATTTGCTTACCGGTAAGCACATAGATCGACTCCATGATCGCCAGTAAGCAAGACATACCGATAGTTAATGGGACGAAGAGAAAGTGGAACATAGCGGTTAGCGCAAACTGTAAACGCGACAATTCAACTACATCAAACATTTAAGCTCCAAACATCATAATGATGGCTTTCATATTAAGAATTGGAGCGTATTTCAGCACAGTTCGAACGAACCAAACTAGAACAGATAAGTCATTAAAAAACAGAACAGATCATCTATCCAATCAACAAGAGACTAGCATAGAGGTGAAAACTGTCGGTAACTCAACTAACGGTTAAAACTTGAGACTCCATGGTTCTGATTAGGTTGCCTAGCGTTTGAATGGCGTCGGCAATTTTGTCGTCGCAAGCGTATGAACAGTTCAAGCGAATATGATGGGAAAACTGCTTGTCACTGCTGAAGATGATGCCCGGCGCAACAGATATATTATGCTCAAGAGCTTGCTCATACAGCTTCTCAACACAAACAGAGTGAGGCAATTCTATCCAAAGGAAGTAACCACCTTGGCTTTTATGAATCAAAACACTCTTAGGCAAACTGGATTCGAGTAGTGCTATATGCGCCTTCTTCCTTTCGTTCAGCAATTTGCGAAGCTTTTTAAGATGGTTGTCATAGCTGTAAAACGTGAGGTAATGAGACAAACCAAGCTGAATAGGTATGCTACTTGAGAGCGTTGATAAGTGCTGCAATCGTTGAATCTTCAGCGCTTGCTTACCTGCCACGACCCAACCAATTCGAAAGCCCGGCGACAATGACTTAGAAAACGAACTACAAAGCATGATCTGTTCACCAGTATCATAGGCTTTGGCGGGCAATGATGTTTGATTACCGACGTGAAGTTCACGATACACATCGTCTTCAATCATCGGAATCTTATGTTGATTCACCAACTCGGCCAGTCGTTGCTTGTTACTGTCACTCATCGAATAACCGACTGGGTTTTGTGATTCCGTCATGAACCAACACGCTTTAATGTCCATTGATGCAAACACTGACTCCAACACATCAAGATCGATTCCGGTTTCAGGGTCTGTTGGTATCTCAACTGCCGTTAGGTTTAACCTCTCAATGGTCTGCAACACACCATAAAACGCGGGATACTCGATAGCGACCAAGTCACCCGGTTCTGTGCAAGATTGCAAACAGAGATTAAGCGCTTCCATCGCACCAGAGGTAATCACGATGTCATCCGGTAGTACATTTAAACCATGCATTTGGTAACGCTGAGCAATTTGTCTGCGAAGTGTTTCACTGCCCGGAGGTAAATTGGTGAGCATGCTGTTATCCGGCATTTGACGGCTAGCGTTGGCTAAGCTGCGTGACAATGCTTGATGAGGAAACAAGGCAGGGTCTGGAAATGCCGAGCTAAGTGGAATGATGCTAGGATCTTTCGCTCGTTGAAGCACATCGTAAAGCAGATCACTGATTTTAACGGGATACGGTTTGATGGCTTTGTGTTGCGCGTTTTCGGAAGTGAATACATTTCTACGAGGTAACACGAAATAGCCTGACTTAGGCTTTGAGCGCACATAGCCTTGGTCTTCGAGCTGTTGATATGCTTGCAATACCGTCTCGATGCTGAGTTTGTACCGCTTACACGCATCTCTAATTGATGGAATCTTCTCGCCACTCAGCCAAATGTTTTGCTCTATCTGATTCTTGATTGTATTGGCGAGTATCTGTGATTTTTTCATCAATAAATTCTTTTCTATCTAATGCGCCTAAACATTACCTAATCATGGATATTCGAGTTACGCAGGTATTCGAGGCAAACCAAAGCCCTACCCTAAACCCAATTTCCTTCACGGTCGACTTGTTTATCTCTCCCGTAAGAAAAGGCACCACACTCGTCAATCAAGTGTGGTGCCTTAATAACTTAGCTACTTAGTTACTTTAGTTTGGGTTAACTAGCTGACTAGTTAGCTGGACGCCAAACGCCCCATTTGTCATTCTCGTAGGTCGCTTGAGGGTTTTTACCACCTTGAACCCACCATTGTGCTTTCCATGACTGGTTCGAGTAAGTCACGACTTCACCACCAAGGTAAACCTTGGACGAGTCCCACGTGCCTAGGTCTGGGTCAGGAGTTGGATCTGGATCAGGTGTTACGCCAATGTCATCAGCAATCACTTCGAACGTAAAGGTTTCAACACTGTCGCTTTCAATTGAGCTAGCCATAAACGACAAAGTTTCGTTCGCTGTAATCGCAGTCGTGTCAACCACAATTGAAGCTGTACCGTTGTTTTGAATGCTAACTGCAGAACCTTGAGTTTGAGTTAATGTCGCCGCTTCGCTTGTTGCAATCACAACTTTGTCGCCAGCATTCACTACGTTGTCACTCTTCACTAGCTCATAGATATCGCCTTTCAACGGCTCAACACCACCGTCGCCACCTTCAATCAATGTTAGCTGACCTGAAGCACGGCCATCCTTTGAGTTAAAGAAGTTGCGTGTAGGATCGTTTTGGAAGTACATGTAATGCTGCATTTCATCATGCCAATCACCAATGAACACCGCGCCATCTTTAAACTCTTCATGCCAACCGTTGATTTCAGAAGCCAGCAAACGAGCCCAGTCATTAACGTTTGAAGCGTCGATAGCAATATCAAAACTACGCGCTACTTCACCGTACTTGTTGATGATGTCGTAGTTAACGGTGTCACCGACTTGTGGAGTACCAAATTGCTCTGAAACAAATAGGTCACCACGCACTAGATCAGGCTCAGGTCCTGGCTCTGGTGGAGGGGTTGTATCACCCGCGATAGTGATGTCTGAGCAGTTGTAGAAGCCTTCACCCGCGGCATCGTCACGTTGCCAACGTACGTATAAGATTGCATCGCCAGAACGGTCAGAAGGAATCGTCACGTTGATACGGTATTTGCCACCGCTAACAGGAACATTGCCCACTTCTTGGATAAGCTCTAAGTCTCCCCACGCTAGGCCTTTGCTAAGGTCTGCATTTGGTTTCGTTAGGTAGAACTCCCAGAATGAAGGGTTGTGCGGTGCCGTCGCGTTGAATACATATTCAAATGTACCTGTACTTAGCTCGGTGCGAGTCCAACCAGTGTGAGGCGCACCCATGCCGCGTTTTTGCGAATCATTGGCATAACATAAAGTGCCGTCAGGAATCGCCGCTTTTACAGCATTGATGTTGTTGAAATCTTGAATGTTTTTTGCGTATTCATTACGTTGAACGAACGGGTATGAGCCAGAAATATCTTTCGCTTGAGCACATGCCGCATTTGGGGGTGTACCCGACCAAATACCACCTTGCTCATAACACGTGTTCTGACGCGCACTTGGAAATTCAGACCAACCATGAGCATTTGCCACTGATGGCACACTCGATAGCATAGCCACACCCACTGCTATTTTTAGAATATTGTTATTTATTGCTGTCACTTTCCCACCCTCTATTAGTTTAACTCTACACACAGCACTAACATTGGCTAACCAACCACCAATACTGTTAGAAGATTTATAGTTTTGACTTGAAGAACAACAAAAAATATATACATCAACACCGTCTATAACAGCGGGGGTTATATTAATAGGAATCGGAATCACACAACTCAAGTAAATGTGTTGTCGATAAATGATGTTGCTTCGAATTATCGATTTTTACCGATACCAAATAATCTTTCTAACCAAACAAAAGATAACTTTGGTTTTTGACGGAGATGCTTGTAACTTGCGTGTTGAACACAGACTCAAGTTGCTCTGGAGCCAGCACTTGTGCCGCAGAACCAGAAGCTTGTAAAACGCCCTTGTCGAGCAATAGCACTTGGTCAGCATGTCTCAAGGTCCGGTTCAGGTCGTGGTTTGCCATGATCACCGCAATGCCCTTTTGGGCAACTCGTTCAATGAGTTTGTAGAGTAAGGCTTCTTGAGCAATATCCAATGGCGCTGCCGGCTCATCGAGAATCAACAACTTCGCGTACGGGTTAAGTGTCGGCCAGGTTTGCAAACACATGCCCGCTAAGCGAACGCGTTGCCATTCGCCGCCAGACAAAGCTTGAATAGAGCGATGAAGCTTGTCTGCAATGTCGAGCATCTGACTGATTTCTTCCAAAGCAGCGTTGATTTCGATATCAAGACCTTGTGAAGAGCTTGGCAGAGACAACGCAAGGTATTGGAACACTTCTAAGTTGAAGGCGGGTCTTGCGCTTTGGCACAAGTAGGCACGATGCAGTGATAAGTCTTGCAGCGACAACTCTGATAAGTCTTGCTCATCGAGCTTGATATCACCTTTGTGTCCATCACCAATGCCCGAGATAGCCTCAAGTAAGGTACTTTTTCCGCTGCCATTGGGGCCGATAACGTGAGTCACCTGCCCTTGTTTGAGCTCAAATGAGAGCGGTAATAAACGAGCGCCGACGCTCAGGCTCTTAATTTGAATCATGATTTTTAATTAACATCCAAATGAAGATAGGCGCACCGATACTGGTGGTCATCACACCCAAAGGTAGTTCTGCAGAATCCAATAAGGTACGCGCGCAAATATCAGCAAACACCAACAATGCAGCACCTGCAACAGCAGATAAAGGAAGCAGGTATTTGTTATCCGTACCAATCGCTAAACGAAGTAAGTGTGGCACAACCAAGCCGACAAAGCTGATTACGCCGCCTAATGCCACTGCGCAGCCGACTAAAATAGACACAGCGAAGATCAAACGCCAACGCAACTTAGGCACATTCACGCCCAGTTGCGCGGCATGAATCTCGCCGATCATAAGCTTGTCTAACTTGCTGCCTTGTAGACACAACCAAATGATCACGGGAATCATCATTAACGTCAGCGAATGCTGGTACCAAGTCACGCCACCTAAGCTACCCATTAGCCAGTACATCAATAAGCGAAGGCTGAGGTCGTCACTAAAATAGAACGCCCATGTCACCATCGCACCAGAAAGAATGCCTAATGCGACCCCCACCAACAGCAGCTTGGCCGTGGTGAGCCGCATCACTTTAACCATGCTCACCAGAATGACGGTGAAACAGAGCGAGCCTAAAACGGCGGCAATCATGAAGAGTTCTGGAGTCGGAGCAAACGGTAAGAAGAACAGCACTATCACCATGGCTAGGCTTGCACCGCCAGAAATGCCGAGCACACCTGGTTCTGCCAATACGTTGCCTAATAACACTTGTAAGCTTGCGCCAGATACCGCTAACCCTGCCCCGATAGCAATAGCGGCCAATAATCGAGGTAAGCGTAAATCAATCAGTAGTTTTTGTTCTAACGTGGACAAGGTGCCCAGAGGGGAAATGAAGAGATCGCCAACCATTAAGTAAATGGCACTCAGCGCGACAAGCAGTGCTGCCATCAGATAAATGGCTCTAGTCCATTTGCGCTGTTTTTGGTGAAGAAGTTGTTGGAAATCCATATCAAGCTACTTTGAAAATGTTCGCGTAACCTTACCTGTATCCCCAAATAAACTCAAGGCTCACACCGTAATGTGAACCTTGATATTTCAACCAGTTGAGCGGTTGTTTTCGTCGTTTAAACCCGAGTCGATATTAATCGTACACAAGCTGACCGTGGTCGAATCGTGTTTCAACTTCACACACCATTAGGGCCGCTCGTTGACCAATAGCAACATTACGGTTAGGGAACACCACGGCTTCGTTTTCATTCTTCGCCATTAACGGTTTATCACCATCATGGCCGAAGACTTCACCGTGCTTGAACGCGGTAAAGTTCTCTACAGAATCTGAGAACATGAAATCGAAATCATCATGCAAACGAACAATGGTTCGGCTCACACGATAAGTAATCGTTCGCTTGGGTAAATGCTCTGGCTCAACTTCAGCAATCAAGTTACGCATCGCCAAGTCAAAAGCCGTTAGTTTATCAAGTTGGTTCTCACCAATTCTCGCGACCTGCCCTAGCTCCATTGTCAGAGCTTGCGCTTCGAAGTTTTCAGCGCTGTACCAACTGAACGTGCTGGTTGGTGCATTCGACAACAACACCGCTTCAACGTGAGCACTGTTAATGAAATCAAACAGCGCTTTGCTGCGGACTTCGTGGCGAACCTTAGGGCTCACTGCGAATGAGTAATGCTTAGATAGACGGATTGCACAGTGCAGATCTAAGTGCCAGCGAGTGGCAGGTTCCGTATTCTTGTAAAACTCAGTCACTAAGAACTTCAAGTTCTTCGCGATATCCACTTCTCGATTACTCTCGTGCTGTTTTTCATCAAACAGACGATTCATGTTCACATCAAGAAAACGAGTATGTGCGTTGGTTGCTTCTGGGTGAGCAATGATGAACAAACATCTTGCTGCCACTACTTGGAAGCCTGTTTCAATATCCTCAATGAGCTTATCGATCAGCTCCATTGGTGAAGTTTCGTCACCATGAACACCGGTTGAAAAAATGATGTTCTTGGTTTCAGAATTAAAATCCGCGGGAATCACTTCCAAGACACCGCGTTGATGAAGCTTAATTTGAACACCGTTACTCAGTACGGTCTGTCCTGCAAACACTTCTTGCTCAAGATCTAGGCTGTCAAAAAGAAATGATTGGCGAAAGAGGGTCTTCGTCATGCGCTACTCCTTAATTGCACGGCCGTATGTTAATAAATTGTACATAGAAATTGTGTTGCTAGGATCGCACTTATCAACAGAGACTCCGTTTTCACTCACAAATACTACCCATATATTTTTATATTACCTGATGATCTTTACTCACCGACATCTGTTCCAAATAACTTTCTCTATTTAGAGTCACTTTTAGCTATCTCAGCAAGATAAGAGCCACGTAAGCTAACACAGCTCTTACCTGCTATGAACAGATTGAGATCAATTAATCTTCCTGATTGAGCAATCTTTCAAATTCATCAATTTGAACTTTGACCATGTCGATGCTTTGTTGCCAGAAATCGGCCTGAGTCAGGTCCATTCCCAAATGTTTTTGAACCACTTCTTCCGCCATCATGCTGCCAGTATCACGAAGTAAAGAGACATAATCTTCGTAGAACTGTTCACCTTTTGCATCTCGCTGCGCGTAAACACCTTTGCTGAACAGGTAACCGAACAGATATGGATAGTTATAGAAGCTCACTTGAGAAATGCTGAAGTGCAATTTGCTCGCCCAGAAGTAAGGATCAGCTTCTGTCATTGCATCGCCGTACCACTCTTTCCAAGTGGTTTCCATCAAGTCGCACAATTGTTTAGCTGTCAGTTCGCCTTTCTCACGTTGCTCGTAAAACGCTTTTTCAAACTCGAAACGTACTGGAATGTTCACCATCAAAGCGAGTGAAGAAGAAAGCTCTTCCCACAGCATTTCGAGCTTCTCATTGCGTGTTTGTGCTTGTTGTAACAAGTGGTCACGAACGATATTCTCAGCAAAGATAGAAGCGGTTTCTGCCAGCGTCATTGGGTAGCGAGTCTTACACAAAGGCATGTCACGCATTACCCAATTGTGAAAAGCATGGCCGAGTTCATGCGCTAAAGTCATTAGGTTTGAGCGGCTACCACCCCAAGTCATGAATACGAGCGGCGTACGTGTAGCAGCAAATTTAGTGCAGTAAGCCCCTAAGCGCTTGTTGGCAGCAGGTGCAGCATCAATCCAACCATTCTCAACCATCAAACCCACAAACTCAGCCATCTCTGGATTGACTTCATCAAAAGCAGTTTTGATTACTTCGATCGCCTCATCAAAAGAATAAAGCTTAGACTCGCTGTCACCGAGCGGTGGCATTGCCGCTAAATGGTTCCAAGGTTTCATTTCATCTAATCCGTGAACTCGTGCCATTAACAGACCGGCTTTCTGTCCAATGTTACGATTAGCTTTTGCCACCGACATCATGGTGTCTAGTGTTTCTGGCACGATGCGGCTGCCATGTAGGCTTGGATCAAGAAAATGCACATCACTAATTTTCGAGCGCTTTTTGTTTTCTGTCAGTCGCCACCCCGCCAATGCATTTAGAATCGAAGCAAAAGATTCTTCGTGCGTCTTCATTGCGCTTTGAACCGCTCGCCATGCCGGTTCTTGTTTCTCGAATTCACTGCCATACAGTAAACTAACCGCTTGGGAGAAACCGAGAGCTTCTTCTTCACCTTGAATCTTTAAAGACAACTTCAAAGAGCCCGTTAGGTTGTCGTATAAACGACCCCACGCGTCACGACCATCAACCTTCATTGCTGCTAATAGCTGCTCTTCAGCCACACTAAGTCTGCTGCTCGATAATTTTCGTGAACTTTCAATCGCAAAACGTTGGCCTGCGACATCCACACTTTCATGCTCTAGAACAGCATCAATAAATTCTGGTTCAGCGTGAATCAATGTGTCTTCATACGGGCTAAACGCTTGAGACATTTCAGAGTTCAACTTCGCGACACGGCCAAGCAATGCTTTGGCTTCTGTGTGTGTTGCATCTACCGATGCGTGGCAGTTGGCGAAAGTATTGATGGTGCTCAGTAACGTGCCAGCCGCTTCTGAAGTCTGAATGGCGTTTTGCATTGCTAGAATGACATGGCGTATTTCAACATGCTGGTACAACAGCTCAATACACTGCTGAATGAGTTCAATATCCTGTTCGATTTTTGCATCATCTAGATCGCGATAAGCAATACTGAGATCCCAACTTGGTGTGGTCATGACTAAATTCCTTTCACGTGGGTAACGGCTAAAACCATTTAATATATTAAAAAATTGATATCACTGTGTATTTTTGATTGCTTACAGAACAGGCAGCCCTATCGCTTTAACGCTGATAAAGCTTTGTGCAAACTGAGTGACTTGAATATGGGTAATTGAGGCATTCTCAATCGATAATTTCGAGTACAAACTTGGATTTTTCCAATCAATATCAAGGCAGTGCGCTAGCAGAACTCGAATCACACCACCATGAGTAACCAATAATAAATTATCACTTGGATCGCTAAAAAGTTGCGCCCAAGCTTGAGTTACTCTGTCGTGGAAGCTCTGTAAACTTTCGGCACCAGTCAGTTGATGGTTTGCAGGGTCTTGCCAAAACGTTTCTAGCATCAACCATTTATCTTTAATCTCATCAAATGCGACACCATCAACCTCCCCGAAATTCATTTCTTGAAAGCCTGATGCCGTCGACAGAGGCACAGACATGCGCTGTGCATACAGGTTTGCTAGATCACTGCATCGTCTTAATGGCGAGGTAACCACACCATCAAAAGAGACACCGTGTCGCACCAAGGCTTCACAAATCTGCTGTTGAAGGTTTGGGTTAACCAATACGTCAGATACACCGTTCAGAGCCGTTTTACCTTCTACCTTTCCATGCCTCAGCAAGTAGATATTTTTGGTTGTTCCATTTTCCATGTGTGTACCTAAACTTAGGAATGAGTCTAACAATTCGACGATTTCAAGATCAATGGCAACCCTGCGGCGACCAATGTGACTCGTTCAACCACGCGAGCTAATGCTTGGTTCATTCGCCCCGCATTATCAACAAACAAGCGCGATACTTTTCCTAGCGGAACCACACCAAGCCCAACTTCGTTAGACACGATGATAATTTGCGCCGGACTTTGCCCTACGACTTGCACCAAGTCTTCGACCATTACTTCAACCTGTTGATTGGTTGCGTCATCGCCCAATTCAAAGATGATGTTATTAAGCCATAGTGTTAAGCAATCAATCAGCACCACATCACCTTGATTAAATGACAGCAGTTTCGTGGCTAATTCGACAGGTACTTCATGCTCAATCCACTGTTCACTACGGCGATCTTTATGATGAGCGATGCGTTCTCGCATTTCATCGTCTAGATAGGTGGCAGTTGCTATGTAATGCAAACGCCCATTTGAACATCCAGTCAGGGCACTTAACGCTTGTTGCTCTGCATAACTCGATTTACCAGAACGAGCGCCACCTAAAACAAGATGGTGATTAAGCTGATGATCTTGATTATTCGTTGTCATAGTTCGTCCTTAAAGCTTCGAGTCATCATAGAAATCCGTTATAAAAAGCAGCGGTAAATACAACGTAAATCATCAACTCCATCAATTGTTGAGCCGCACCCAAACAGTCACCAGTAAAGCCGCCAATTCGTGCCATTAGCCACTTTTTGAAGCTCACTCTAAACAGACAAGCAATCACAGCTAAAACAAACGTAAACGCCAACCCAAACCACAAGCTTGGCAACAGGCCAACCAAAATAAGGAAAACAAGTTCGCCCTTGGTTTGTTTGTTGGCCAGTGGCTTACTTTTACTGGTATCTAGATCGCTCACATAAGGCATGTCATAAATCAGTGATGCGGCAATCGCGCGGCTAAAGGTGTAGCTCGTGACGATCACCATAAACAGCCCGGTCATGCTAACAAGCTCATTCAATAGCACCCATTTTCCAAACAGAGCCATGACGAGAGCAGATGCGCCGTATGTACCAATGCGACTGTCTTTCATAATGGTCAATCGGCGTTCCAACGTCATGCCGCCACCAATGCCATCCGCCATATCGGTTAAACCATCTTCATGGAACGCACCGGTGAGCATCAAGCTAAAACTCATCATCAAGAAGATGGCCACTGCACTCGGCAGTATGGCATCGAGTAGCAAAAACACACCGCCACACAGAACACCGAGTAACAAACCAACCGTTGAAAAGTAACGCCCGGAACGGTTCATACGCTCTTCTGAATAGGGCGTATTCTTCGGCATAGGTAAACGAGAAAAGAAGCCCATTGCCAAGGAAAACAGTTGCCATTGATAAACAGCGCGATCTTTCCAAGATCTTCTCGGAGAATCACTCATTAAACCGTAACTCCAGCACTTTCGAAGCTCGCCATGTTGTTATAGAACTCGGCTGCCGCACGAATAATTGGCATAGCTAGAGCTGCACCCGTGCCCTCGCCCAATCTCAATCCAAGATCGAGCAGCGGTTCAGCGTCTAGTAACTCTAATAGGATTTTGTGCCCGGACTCTTCAGAGCGGTGGGCAAAGATCATGTATTCACGGCAATTTGGCTCAATTAAGGTCGCGACATACGCAGCGACTGACACGATAAAACCATCGACCAATACTGGTGTTCTGTTGTGGTAAGCACCAAGGAAACCACCGACCATTTGCACGATTTCGTAACCACCGACTTGAGCTAAAATTGATTTAGGATCGAGCCCTTTGCAGCGAGCTACGCCCTGCTCAACCACCGCGACTTTTCGTGCTAACTGTTCATTGTTGATACCAGTGCCTAGGCCAACACACTCTGCCGCAGTTCGGTTTGATAGCGCACTTAAAATCGCTGATGCACTGCTGGTATTGCCGATACCCATTTCACCAAACATGATGATGTTTGTGCCATTCGAAATGGTTTTAGATACAAGCTCTGCGCCCAGTTCAATCCCACGTTCAACCGTTTCTAAACTCATTGCGGCTTCATTGACAAAGTTATTGGTTCGTGTACCCAAACGCTGGGAAATCAGCATTGGGTTATCAGATTCGATTGGTAACAATATTCCCGTGTCGACTACCGTAATATCGATGTTGTTCACCGCACAAAAACAGTTAATCGCCGCGCCGCCGCTTAAGAAGTTCAATACCATCTGTTGTGTAACTGCACTCGGGGCAATACTCACGCCTTCATCAGCAATACCATGATCGCCTGCAAAAATGATGATGCTCGGCTTATTCAATTCGATGTGTTCAACCGCAGACTCTTTACCTTGGCTTTGAATCAGAGCCAGTTGATGAGCAACCTTTTCCAGTAAACCAAGAGCGCCTAACGGCTTAGTTTTTTGGTCAATGCGATGTTGGATGTACTGCGAGTATTTTGTATCTAGCATAAAATTAGTGGCACTTAGATTGAGGAACGGGGTTTAACGATCTTATCCGCTGGAGCTAAATAGTTAACGCTTACTTAGGACGAGCAACAGAGAACACATTGGACAGCGTGGCGTATTCGCCTCCGCCCAGTCGAGATAAAGGATCAAGTGCTAGTGCATCAACCTTCAAGCGTTCGCTCTCTTTATCGATCACACCTTCAGAAATATACACCTGTTCAACTTGAGCAAAGATAAGGCTTTGCGGTACTTCACCGACTTCTTTAACTTCATACAATGTGCAGCCAAAAGCCACAGCACACTCCTTCACTCTAGGTAAAGAAAAGCCTTCAAACTCAACCAACTCGATATTATTCGCGGTTACTTCAGACTCACCATGATCGAGCGTGGCTGCTGTCGCTGTCATCACCTCGGCAGAACTGGCTGACGCGATATGAATGACCAACTTACCGGTTTCAAGGGCATTACGAGTGGTATCTTTGATTTCGCCCGATGGCTTTTTCCCAACTGATAACATCAGTAGCGGCGGATTGCTAGAAACAGGCGTGAAATAAGAGAAAGGCGCTAGGTTGTACTCTTGCTCAGAAGATTCCGTCAATGCCCATGCAATAGGTCGAGGCACGACAGTCTGTGTCATTAGATGGTAGATCTGAGTAGGAGCAAGAGTATCAAGCTTGAGGTTCATAGCACGTCCTTGGTCTATGTGAATTACGACTCAGTTTACGTGTTAAGCAACCCGGTATCTATGGTTATGTAACAGAAACGCAGAGAGTGTTCTTAATTTAAACAGTTCAGCTTCTTTTCTGAACAAAACAATCACAAAACATAAAATTCATGCCAACTAACCGCAAATCTCAATCGCTTACCTTTGTCACTTTTATCTCTGATACAAACAGCTCGCATGAATCATAATATCTCTATTAATAAGCACTCTATAAATAAGCTCGAGATTAATAAAAGCTCACACCTTAACTCCCGGCAGTCTTTTGGCTTTCTATCTCACCACATTTTTTAAAATCTGGTTTACTTATTAAGCAACCTTCAAAAACTATCTTTAAATTTTATTCGCTTAAAATTAAAACACTGTTTATATTAAACAAGCACTTGCAAGCAGGTTAAGGATAGCTATGAGCATTTCTGGAGACAAAACATCGGTCGTTGTAGCTGGCGCTACAGGGCTAATCGGCCGTCATGTAATGAGCTTGCTCATCGATGAACCCGCGGTTGACCATATCTATGCCTTATCCCGAAGAGCATTAGATTCACAGTATAACTCCGACAAACTTCACACACTCATTCACAGTGATCTGCAAGTCACGAGTTGGGACGATACCAAAGCAACGCCTAATCTCGGGGTTATCTGCTTAGGTACGACCAATAAAAAGGCAGGTTCAAAAGAAGCACTACGCAAAGTCGATGTTGAACTTGTCAGCCAAGTAGCCCAATCCATGAAGTTTCTCGGCGTCCAACGAGTTGCAGTGGTGTCAAGTTACGGCGCGTCGCCAGATTCTTATTCACATTACCTTCGCTGCAAAGGGCAAATGGAGCAAAACCTAAAACGTATCGGTTTCAAACAACTTTTTATAGCGCGCCCGGGGCCACTGGTTGGTGATAGAGATGAACCAAGGGCCGATGAAAAACTCCTACACAGTGTCTTTCCTCTGCTGTTGCCATTGATGTTTGGCAAATTCAAAAACCTTCGCCCGATTCAATCAAAAGATGTGGCACAAACCATGTTGTTCCGATTATTCGATAATAACTTCCAAAATGTCGAAATTTATTCTTCAAGTGACATGCTCAATTTATTAGCAAAATATCGCTAAAAAGCTCATCTATTAATCACAATGTTGGATATCCATGCTCCCTAATGTGTGGATATTACTTATCGTTCTAATAAATTACTTTTCCTTATTTTACGTTTTGTTACAGAACGTTATCTTACCCTGCAGTATTCGCGCTAATACCTTAGCGCTCTATTAATTTGAAGTTATTCATAAGGAAATTAAATGTCATTCCCAGCTATCGCTGCCCTAGCGATATTCATTGGTATTCTCTTCTTTCTATATGGACAGCAGAAAAAAGAAAACACTCTTTCTCGACTTGTTTTACTCGGCTTAGTTTTTGGTAGTGTATTCGGCTTAGGCCTACAGCTATTATTTGGTGAAGGTAACCCTATCATCAAAGAGACGTTAGACTGGGTAAATATTGTTGGTCGTGGCTACGTTGGCCTACTAAAAATGGTGATCATGCCGTTAGTGTTGGTATCAATGATTGCCGCTGTTGTGAAGCTTGAAAAAGGCGGTTCACTCGGTAAAATTTCTAGCATCACAATTTCAGTATTGTTAGCAACAACTGCGATTTCTGCAATCGTTGGTATCGCAGTGACTCAAGCATTTGGGCTTTCAGCGGAAGGCTTGACTGAAGGTGCTCGTGAAACTGCACGTATTGCAACACTAGAAAGTCGCATTGGCAGTGTAGCTGATCTGACGATTCCACAAATGCTGGTTAGTTTCATTCCAACAAATCCATTTGCAGACTTAACGGGCGCTCGATCTACTTCTATTATCGCGGTAGTTATCTTTGGTGTGCTAACCGGTATTGCAGCACGTAAAGTGATGGTAGAAAAGGAAGAGCTAGAATCACCAATCCGTACATTTGTTGAAGCTGCTCAGTCTATCGTTATGCGTTTAGTTAAGATGATCATGGCGCTAACGCCTTACGGCATCGCAGCGTTAATGGCGAAGGTTGTTGCAACGTCTAGCGCGTCTGACATTCTAAGCTTACTAGGTTTCATCGTAGCGTCTTACGTAGCGATCCTATTGATGTTCGTGGTTCACGGCGTGTTAGTTTCTTTTGTTGGTGTCAACCCGAAAGAGTACTTCCAAAAAATTTGGCCTGTACTGACTTTTGCTTTCACATCGCGTAGCTCTGCTGCATCGATCCCACTGAACGTAGAAGCTCAAATTACTAAGCTAAACGTACCACCAGCGATTGCAAACCTATCTGCGTCTTTTGGTGCAACGATTGGTCAGAATGGTTGTGCGGGTATCTACCCTGCAATGCTAGCAGTCATGGTTGCGCCAACAGTCGGCATCAACCCTATGGATATCAACTTCATTCTGTCTCTGGTTGCGATTATCACAGTAAGCTCATTCGGTATTGCCGGTGTGGGTGGCGGTGCTACTTTCGCGGCACTTATCGTACTGCCAGCGATGGGCCTTCCGGTAACTATCGCAGCATTGCTTATCTCTATCGAACCACTTATCGATATGGCACGTACGGCACTTAACGTTTCAGGTGCGATGACGGCAGGTACCATTACAAGCCGTCTATTGGGTAAGAAAGACAAAAAACAGGATTTAGAACAAGCGAACGCTTAATAAATGACTGTCTGATTCTCCACTCTGAAACAGAATAAATAAAAAGACCGATGTTCGTACATCGGTTTTTTGTTTACCCCTATAAGCATAATTTCCTACCTAGTTCACTAAACAGCTCATCAACGACAATATTAGACTTACCCTTGAAACGAATTACCCTTAAAACAAATTTGCGAACAGTGCTCAACTGGTAACGAACAACAAAGGTTTCTTCTAGTTGATTAATACCAACAAAAAATGCAGCGACAACCTAAGGTTGTTCGCTGCATTTTACTGTACTTTCTTCTTTACTATAGCGGCTCTTGACGAAAGCTATGTAAAAGAACTACCACATTAGATCATCAGGGATAACGAAGTCTTTATACGGGTCATCTTCGTCCACTTCATCAGAGCTTGCTGCTTGAGTATCAACAATAGATTCTTCATCACGCATCGCAATCTTGTTCGCTACCGATGTGGGAATCACAACATAACTTTCGCCTTGACGAGCAATACTCAGGATACCTTTACTTAGTTGCTTTTGAGTCAGCTCTTCTACGTATAAGTATTTGACCAAAGTACCGTCAGTGAAGTTGTATTTGATATCACCATCTTTTTGTTCGATCTTGTTCATCTCAATCAGTTGCTTTACCTGAGCTTTAATCTCTTTGCTCAGTTGCTGTTCTTTCAACTGTTGGTTTAACTCTTTGTCTTTCGTTTGCTGCGCCAGTTTCGTTTCTTCTGCTGCCGCTTTTGCTTCACGAGCTTGAACGCGAGATTTTTTAGAGCCTTTCTTCGCCTTCTTTAATTTTTTCTCATTTACCAAGCCAGCTTTAAGCATCTGTTCTTGGAGTGTTAACTTTGCCATGACTTTCCCAGTTAAGGATTAAAAACGGCACTATCATACCTGTTTTTATGGTTTCTGTTTACTGAACAATCGCAAAATATACGCCTATCACTCACACACTTCTATATCGCAGTCCAAACCTCATCATACATACACCGTCTAGATCAAGACCGCCGCTCATTGATCATACGAATAGCACATGGTAAACAACGAACCATAGACACATATCTACATCTGATTACCATACTCAGTTTCAACCAATAAACTTAACAAACAGAAGTTTGGCATATCTCTCATATTTGAACAAACGCCTAGAGTTATCACTCCAATGTCATAAGTTTTGACTACGTTATTCTAAACATCAATCAGTAAGGATAACGTAACACATGAAAACTCAATGGACTTGGTTAGCTGCACTAATGGCATCAACATCAATCGCCTCGACGTCCGCAATGGCAGATACAGACGTATACCTCACCAACAACACCAATCAAATCATGACCATTCAAGCTCGTCACAGTGGTACAGACTTACTTGAACTCGGTAACGAGTGGCAGCAGCATGTCGAACAAATAGGGCCTTGGGAGACCAAAAAATTGATCAGTTTCAATCGTTGGACTGGCGTAAAATCTGGGGAAACGTATGAGTTTGACACTGTGGTTTCAAATTCCATTGGCGAAAGCGTCACGTTCAATCAAACCATGAAGGGGCACTGGTACAACTCCACCCTGCAACACGGTTTGAGCGCGGCAGACGTGAATTTAACACTGCATGATGATCGCAATATTCATCGTAGCTCGACTAACGCTTTTGATGTGAATACTGAACTCGCGCTTAAAGCCGATTCAACCGCCCGCTACGATGATATTTACTACACCATCACCCCACAGAAAGTGGACGAACAGCCAGAGCCAGACGCCAACACGCTGAAAGTCATGACCTACAATATTTGGGCCCTGCCCGCTATCGCTTCCCATATTGGAGACCGTTATGATCTCATCCCCCAATACGTTAAAGGCTACGACGTGTTGGCGCTTCAAGAAGTCTTTGCCAACGGACGAGGCGAGTTTTTGCGTGAACTCGCGAAAGAGTATCCTTATCAAACCAAAATGCTCGACAAAGATGGTATCAACATCTATGACGGTGGCGTGATCATCGTTAGCCGCTATCCAATTGTTAATGAAGCACAATACGTTTTCCCGGATTGCACGGGAACGGATTGTTTCGCGGATAAAGGCGTGAATTACGCTGAGGTCATTAAGAACGGTCAGGCCTACCATGTGTTTGGCACTCATACTGCTTCGTTCGATACGGACACAGCTCGTGATTACCGACAGCGCCAGTTTAGACAGATGCGAGAGCTTGCACAATCACTGGAGATACCAACATCAGAAACGGTGATTTACAGCGGTGATTTCAACGTGAACAAGCTTAAGTTCCCTGGCGACTACCAACAGATGTTCGCTAACCTGCAAGCCGTTGAGCCAGAATATTCAGGTTATACCGCTTCAACCTTTGATCCTCGCATCAATAACTTTGCTGGCGAGCCTATGTCTGGCGGGGAAAACGTTGAATACTTGGATTACGTGGTGGTGAGTTCAGAGTACGCGCAAAAAGCTCACAACAATAACCGCGTTGATATTCCTCGCTCGACCAGCAGTGAATTATGGAAGCACTACAACCTTTCAGATCACTTCCCTGTTAGTGCTGTCATCAAGTAACGCGGTGAACAGATAATGCATCGAGTTATATTAATCCTAATGCTCGTCGTTGTGACGAGCATTGTTGGCTATTCATGGTCATCAAAATCGATTGAAACACCGCAACCTTCTGTCCAACACACAGAAGAAAAACAGCACGTTTCTAAAGCGACTGATGGCAATCGTCCCATATCCAATACAGCAGGCCGTTCAAACAATTCGGTCTCGCGAGGTAAACAAATCCAAGCGAAAAAATCACACGAAAAAGCGTATGCAGAGAACTTAACTGAACTTAAAGGTAAGGCACTGGTGAATCAACTCGATGAATTTTGGAAACTTTGCCAACAAGTTGATAACTGCACTGAACAACTCGCCCAGTTGAAATCTGACTTACCAGAAAAATGGCTGAAGTTATTGAGTGACTACCCGCAACTTTCTGCCGACTGGCAAGTAGCAGAAAGCGCGATTCCACTCGAATCCATCGACTCTCTGGAAGATCGTGTTGAGCTGTTTAAGCAGTCTGCAGAACAGATTTGGGGAGAGCTAGCCCAGCAGATATTTGCTGATCAATTTACGCATTTGGACTTTACGCTCAGTGCAAGCACACTAAAGGAAGTTGAAGCGACTGATTTTGTGTTGCACTACCAAAAGCTAATCGCTGAATGGGAGAATGAAACAGAAACATTAAACGTAGAGACTCGGTCTCAAAAATACGAACTTGCTGTCTCCTTGCTACCAAACAGCTACAGCTCTAGCGAGTTAGCAACTATCAAGTCAAAACTTCAAGAGACATATTTAGATGAGGCACAAGCCGATAATATTGCCGTGCGCGAACAGCAAATGGCGCAACAACACCAGGCTGTGAGGGCTTATCACGAGCAGCTTGATCAGCTCAAAGCGACCTTAGACTCTCAACGCTCATCAAATTATGCAACTTGGACTCAACAAGAATGGGACAGTTACTATCAACAGCAAGTCACCAATTTCCGGGAGCAGTTTTTTAGTAAGTAACGCTTTAACTTAAACCGTCACGAAACTGCGTGGGCGTTTTGTGCAGCCAGCCTTTAAACGCCCTTCTGAAGTTTGCAGGATCACTATAACCGAGCCTTTCACCGATATCGTCGATGCTCATGGTTGTACCGAGCAGTAGTTCTTTGGCTAACTCAACTCGAACTTCGGTAAGTAAGCCTTGATAGCTCGAACCATGATTTGTCAACTCTCGCCTTAAAGTACGGGAACTACAGCCAAACTCATCCGCGAGTTGTTCAATGTTTGGGAAGTTGCCTGCGGTTTGATAGAAGATCGTTTTGATCTGACTCGTCAGCAGATGCTTTGAATCGAGAGTTTCTACTATCGACTGACAAGAAGCGAGGTAGCGTTTGAGCGTTGTGGTATCACGCGTGGCTAATGTTTGTAATAAAACCGAGGCGTCAAAGTGCAGCTCACAGGTGGTATGCCCGAACGTCACCGGACACTGAAAGCATTCATCATAGAGCTTGGCATAACTTGGTTCAGCATAAGGGAAAGACAATGTTTGAATGGCTAATTGGTCCCCCGTTAACTCCTTGAACAATGAAACAATCGAACTAAGGAAATACTCGTTACAGAATGGAAGTAGCTCTCCTACCTCCAAGGTGTTTTCAATTTGAATTACCGCGTGTTCAGTATCAACAATCAGCTTAACCGAGAATATAGGCCCATTTAATCGCAGGTATTTAAAGCCAGACTTAATAGCTTCGCCTACGTTGTGGCAGGTCGATAATGCATAGCCCAACACACCAAAATGGCTCAAGCTGGCATGTTCTCCCAACCATAGCCCCAAACCATCATGTGGAAAGCTTTGGCTAGCCACACTGAAGATAGACAGTTTATCCGCGTAAGTCAGCTTCCCATTTGGGTTTTGCCAATCTAGGCTTTCTAACCCAGCACTAGCAAGCAGCGTGTCAATGTCGGCGCCTCTTTGCGCTAGTGTATTCAGCAACAACGCAACATCCAATGTGCCTAATTGGTGGCGATGCTCCGTTGGCATGTATTCAACGATAATTTCCAATTGTCCCTCCTTATCAGAACGTGCGCATCACTAATGTGTCGTTGCAAAGTCGTGATTCACCGCAATTTTTGTCCGAATATGACCTCCAAATTTTACGTTACCCGTCGCACAATGCTGTTAATTGTTAAATTTATGTGAACCATCGCAATGATAAAAACGAATCCAGCCCCACACAGTTTGATTGATTTTAATGGTCAGCCGACAATTGGACATTTTGATGGTATCCCTAAACAACTGAATATCGATAACTTTGACTACCGAAATACAATGGATGCAAAAGCAACCCCTTGGCAGAAGCACTTCCATTACAAGCAATTTCAATTTGTAAGCATTGTTACCGAGACACACATCATCGGTGTTGCTATTGCAGATATTCGCTACTTGGGCTCGGCATTTTGTTATCTGTACGACATCGAAAATAACCACCTAGAAGAGTGCTCTTGGTTAAGGCCGTTAGGGTTTGATAAACAGGTGGCTACTTCGCCATTTGACGGTACAACGTCCATTGCAAACCAACGCATCACCTTTGATATTGCAGAAGGACAATGGAAAGTTCGCTTGAGTACCAAGCACATCAAGGCCGATATCACTTTAGAACCTGAGACGAATAGCTTACCCATAGCGATGTGTAGCCCAACGGGTTACTCGGGTTGGACCTACACCCAAAAGCATAACGCATTAAAAGTAATGGGCAGCCTTGAGATTAACCAACAACCTCTTTCCCTAGAGCAAGCTCGTGCTGGTTATGATTTCTCTGCGGGATACATGAGGCGCGAAACCAGTTGGCGGTGGGCGAGCATCAACACACAATCCAATAATGCCGACATTGGCCTCAACCTCGCGGCAGGTGTCAATGAAACTGGAGGATGCGAAAACGTATTGTGGGTGAATGGAACCAGACATCTGCTTAACTCAGTACAGTTTACGTTCAATCGCCAATATGCGGATTTACCTTGGCAGATAACATCACAAGATGGACGCATTAACCTGACCTTTACGCCCCTTAATAACCGCAGCGAAAAGCTCAACTTATGGCTGCTCAAAAGTAACTTCCGCCAGTTTATCGGTCACTTTTCTGGCTCAATTAAAGACAGCGACGGTATAACCCATGAGATCGACAGTGTAATCGGCCTAACGGAAGATCATTTTGCTCGCTGGTAGAAGCAACACTCCAGCTCTGATTCTCAAACACGAGTATACGAATAGGACCCAGAAATGAATTTCGACGCATTGACCAATCACCCGGAATGGCTACTGCTAGTATTAGCCCCTCTATTCGGAATCTGTATGCTGGCCGAATATTTTATTGGTCAGAAGCAAGGTCAATTACCAGACAATTCGAGTTACAAGCTATCGGAAGTCATGTGTAACTTCACGTTAGCAGGCATGCATCAGCTATCCGATTTGTTAACCGGGTTGCTGATCGTTCAGCTCTATCTTTGGCTATTTGGTTGGCGCTTAATGGATATTGAAATGGGAGTGTTGAGTTTCGTTGTATTGATGGTTCTACAAGACTTTTTTTACTACTGGTTTCACAGAGCAAGCCATCGAGTTCGCTGGATGTGGGCTGCACACGTAGCGCACCACAGTTCAGAACGCATGAATTTCAGTACCGCATTTCGTCAGAGTTTCATGTACCCAATCGCGGGAATGTGGTTATTTTGGGTGCCACTAGTCATCATAGGTTTTGATCCTAAATGGGTGGTGTTTGTGGTGCTGCTTAACCTTGGACTGCAGTTCTTTGTGCATACCCAGTGGATACGAAGCTTAGGCCCGATGGAACATCTCTTCAACACGCCATCACATCACCGGGTTCATCACGGCAGAAACCCGCAATACATCGATAAGAACTATGCTGGCGTGCTTATTATCTGGGACAAATTATTTGGTACGTTTGAGCCGGAAGTTGAAACGGTTCGTTACGGCGTCACCAAACCGATAGAGAGTTTCAACCCCATAACGGTGACCTTTCAAGAATGGAAAGCCATATTCAAAGATTTGAGGAACCGAGAGTTAACCATGAAACAGAAAGTCAAATTGATACTATCCCCTCCGTCGGATTAAACGAACAATAGACAGATTGTGTTGACTAAGAAACGGTCTCAACGGAACTCAAAAGCATACCCACGCGACTCGATTGAAGAGTAAAGCACCGTTTTCCGGCAATTTATTTGTGATCTGGGTTGCACGCGTACCACATCCTGTCAGATACTGAGCAAAACTAACCTTTAGCCACAGTAAACGGCCCCCGCTTGCTGTTCAGGAAATTCAATGAGTTCAGATAATCAGCCAACCTACTTCTTTTTCGATTACGAAACATGGGGCGTGAGCCCGGCAAAAGACCGTCCAAGTCAGTTTGCGGGTGTTCGTACCGACCAAGATTTCAATGTTATCGGAGAGCCTTTGGTTATCTATTGCCAGCCTCCTGCTGATTATTTGCCTGCACCTGAGGCCGCATTGATCACTGGTATCACGCCACAAAAAGCAATGACTCAAGGCCTACCTGAACCTGAGTTTATCGCTAAGATTCATGCCGAACTTGCTAAGCCAAACACCACAAGCCTTGGCTACAACAGCATCCGATTCGATGACGAAGTAACGAGATACACCTGTTACCGTAACTTCATTGATCCGTATGCATGGAGTTGGCAAAACGGTAACTCACGCTGGGATCTACTCGACGTAATGCGCGCCGTACATGCACTTCGCCCTGAAGGTATTGTTTGGCCAGAGAATGACGAAGGCTTCCCAAGTTTCAAACTGGAACACCTCTCTGTGGCAAATGGCATTGAACACGAAAACGCGCACGATGCGATGGCCGATGTTATCGCGACTATCGAATTAGCGAAAAAGCTGAAAGCCGCACAACCTAAGATGTTTGATTACCTCTACAACATGCGCCACAAACGTAAATTGAACGAGTTAGTCGACATCGTAAACATGACACCTCTAATGCACGTATCAGGCATGTTCGGCCGTGATTGTAATTACACCAGCTGGATTGTGCCTATGGCTTGGCACCCAACCAACCAAAATGCCGTTATCGTGGTGGATTTAGCAAAAGATCCAACACCTTTATTTGACCTAGATTCAGAAGCTTTACGTGACAGGCTCTATACTAAGCGCACTGAACTTGCCGAAGACGAGTTACCAGTACCAATCAAATTGGTTCATTTAAACAAGTGCCCTATTCTTGCGCCAGCAAAAACGCTGACCGCAGAAAACGCGGAAACTATTGGTATCGACCGTCAGCAATGTTTGAAAAACTTGGCACTGTTACGCGAACATCCAGAAATCCGTGAAAAATTGATTGGTTTGTACTCACACGAAAGAGAGTACGAGAAGAGTGACGATGTCGACACTCACCTTTACGATGGTTTCTTCTCACCAGCCGATAAAACAGCGATGAACATCATTCGTGAAACAGACCCAAACAACTTGGCGGCTTTAGATATTACTTTTAGTGACGAACGAATTAAGCCTTTGTTGTTCCGTTATCGCGCTCGCCACTTTCCATGGACGCTCGACGAATCTGAACAATTGAAATGGGCGAACCATTGTCGTGAGTTTTATGAGAGCCGCTTAGAAGAGTACATGCTGAATCTAGAAAATCTCGCGCACGAACATGAAAGTGACGAGAAGAAAATGGTGATCTTAAAGGCGGTTTATCAGTACGTTGAAAAGTTAGCTAGCTAATTCCATTATCAAGGGGCATGACACTTTGAAAGAAAGATTGATCCAACTGGTTTACTGCTTAATCTCCTTCACCTTAATCATAGGTGCTCTCACAGCAGGAAACGCATTACAGCAATTTTTGGAAACCTCAATTCCCGGTAGTATTTTTGGCATGTTGATTCTGTTTTCCGCCATGGTGATTGGTATTGTCCCTCCACACTGGGTACAGCCCGGTGCCAGCTTGATTATTCGTTTGATGATCTTGTTGTTCGTTCCAATCAGTGTTGGGTTAATGGATCACTTCGAATTGCTTATCGCCAATGCACTGCCAATCATGGCCAGTGCCGTTGGTGGAACGCTCATCGTCTTGGTTTCGTTATCTTGGTTCTTAGACCGCTTACTTTCGAGAGGTAAATAGTCATGTGGATTCTACTGACTATTGTGGTATTTCTTTTTGCTCGTTGGGTAAGCCAAAAAGTGAACTCTCCGCTGTGTAATCCTTTGTTAATCAGCATTGGCATCATTATCCCAGTTCTAATGTTCTTCAAAGTCCCCTTTGAAGCCTATTACGCAGACAACACTTGGATTACTTACATGCTTCAACCTGCAGTTGTTGCACTTGCTTACCCTTTGTATGAACAGTTACCTCAAATCAGAGCTAACTGGCGTATTATTACCTTTGCCTGCACATTGGGCAGTGTGATGTCGATGACTACAACCGCATTAATTGCTGTGGCTTTCAAAGCGGATTTAAGCTTGATTGCGAGTTTATTGGGTAAATCAGTCACCACACCTATCGCGATGGAAGTATCGAGCCATTTAGGTGGTGAAGCAGCCATTGCGGCAATTTTGGTCTTGATTGTCGGCCTATTCGGGGCGATTTTTGCTTACCCTATTTACAACCTGATTGGCATTAAGAGCCCAGTTGCCAGAGGTTTAACCATGGGTACGGTTTCTCACGCGTTGGGCACCGCGACTTGTGCAGAAAAGAACCAAGAAGATGCCGCATTCAGTTCATTGGCATTGGTACTTTGCGGGGTTATCACTTCAATCATTGCCCCTAGCGTGTTTTCCGTCGTGGTTTGGCTCTATTCTTAACGAGCCAGATGACAAGATACGAGCATAAGCCTCCACCAAACAACACTTGCAAGCTCTTTTAATCGCTTACAAGTGTTTTCAAGACCAAATCAGCCCAAGCAGTACTCTGTTTATTTCAGAGTCTGTTTGGGCTTCTTATTTTGGACAATAAATGCGATATCACGTGTTGTTTTCAATCTTGCAATCGATTTCATTTGTGACCTCACTCTAATTATGCAAGGCAATGTAACAATGGGATTCAAATAGTGATAATAATCACAGAAATATCCTGAACATTGCATAAAATTAAAGTCTAAGGTCAATTAAGGATTCAACATGAACAGTCGTATTACCCTGGCGCTGGAAAGTGCTCCCTCTTCAATTCAAGTACTTTTAAGCGACATCGTATTAGCAGACAACTTTGACGCAACATTCTCTCCAGAACAATTTGCCAGCCTACTACAAGCAAGTGGATTAGCGGATGACGAACTGCGTATTGCGTTGCTTCCTTTTGCTGCAGCCTATGCTTACGTACCGCTCTCAAACTTCTATGTTGGCGCAATCGTGCGTGGTTTGTCTGGTACTTTGTATTTTGGTGCAAACCTTGAAATCGCCGGAGCTCAACTTGGCCAAACCGTACACGCTGAGCAATCTGCGATCAGCCATGCTTGGATGAAAGGTGAAGAAGGTATCTCGGATATCACAATCAACTTCAGCCCTTGTGGACACTGCCGCCAATTCATGAACGAACTGACGACAGCAAAAGAGCTCAAAGTTCAGCTTCCACAACGTGATGAAATGTCACTACAAGAATACCTGCCAGATTCATTCGGCCCAGCAGATCTAGGCATCACAACGGGATTAATGGCTAAACTGAATCATGAATATCAGTCGGATGAAACGACCCCGCTTGTCGTCCGTGCCTTAGAAGCGTTAAACCGCAGCCACGCACCTTACACGAAGAACCTAAGTGGTGTTTCACTACAACTGACAACGGGTGAGATCTTCACCGGTGCTTACGCAGAAAACGCGGCATTCAACCCAAGTCTACCGCCGCTACAAGTAGCCTTGGTTCAACTTAAGATGGCTGGCTTCGATTTCGAACAAATTGCAAACGCTGCCTTAGTTGAGATTGCTGATGGTAGCATCAGTCACCTAGCCGATACTCAGTCTACGTTAGAAGCAGTTAACCCCGATATTCCAGTGACTTACTTAGCAATCTAAGTACATCTGGTTAACATTATTTTAAATAAGCAGCCCTACTTTTCGGAGCTGCTTTTTTTATGCCTGTAATGAACGGAACAACCAAAGCAAACGTTTGCTTTTGTCATGCAAATCAGTATGATCACCCCGTTTTCAATCAATCGTTCATAAGGTCGGAAGGAATTTCTATGTTTGGTACTGCTACTCGTGAAAATGCTACTCGTGTACTTCTATTAGGTTCAGGTGAACTCGGCAAAGAAGTTGCTATCGAGTGCCAACGTTTAGGTTTGGAAGTTATTGCATGTGACCGTTACGCTGATGCACCCGCAATGCAAATTGCACATCGTAGCCATGTATTAGACATGTTAGATGGCGATGCACTGCAAGCAGTCATTGAACTCGAAAAACCAGATTATGTGGTTCCAGAAATAGAAGCTATTGCCACCAGCAAATTGGTAGAGCTAGAAGCACAAGGCTTGAATGTTGTTCCAACGGCTAATGCGACGAAACTGACAATGAACCGAGAAGGTATCCGTCGTCTTGCAGCTGAAGAGCTAAAACTGAGCACTTCACCTTACCGCTTTGCAGACACCTTCGAAGACTTCGCCGCTGCTGTTGAATTCGTGGGTATGCCTTGCGTTGTTAAGCCTGTAATGAGTTCTTCAGGCAAAGGCCAAAGCATTATCAGAACTGAAGAAGACATCCAGAAATCTTGGGACTACGCACAAGAAGGTGGTCGTACTGGCGCAGGTCGTGTGATTGTTGAAGGCTTCATCGACTTTGATTATGAGATCACTCTGTTAACCGTTCGCGCTGTTGATGGTGTTCACTTCTGTGCCCCTATCGGTCACCGCCAAGAAGACGGTGATTACCGTGAATCATGGCAACCACAAGTGATGTCAGACAATGCCTTGAAAGCGGCGCAATACACGGCAGAACAAGTGGTTAACGCACTAGGCGGTCACGGTATATTTGGTGTTGAACTGTTCGTTAAAGGCGATCACGTGATCTTCAATGAAGTCTCCCCTCGCCCACACGATACTGGCTTGGTGACTTTGATGTCTCAAGACTCATCAGAATTTGCACTGCACGTTCGTGCCTTTACTGGTTTACCGATCAAAACAATCACTCAGTATGGTCCTTGTGCCTCTGCGGTTGTCCTAGGGCAAGGCACTTCAACGAATATCCGCTTTGAAGGCCTTGCAGAAGCGCTAGACGCACCACAAACGCAAGTTCGTCTGTTTGGTAAGCCTGACATTGATGGTCGTCGTCGTCTTGGTGTGGCGTTAACTCGTCGTAGCAGCACAGAAGCAGCAATCGAAGATGCCATTAAAAGCGCTGCTAAAGTAAAAGTGATTTATTAACCCGCTATTCAATTCTGAACAATAAAAAAGACGGGCTATCGAGCCTGTCTTTTTGTTGGTGTTATCTTTTTATTTGAGCGCTCTTTTCGCTTGAAAGCCCATTGAAATTAAGCATCTGACTCAATCAAATACACTTCTTCACAGAAGCGAGACAAACCTTTCTTCGCAATCTTAGGATGTTCATCATCTGCGATGTCCTGATTCAACAATGTGATCTTATAACCTGCAAACAACTGATCGATTTCTAGCTTAGGCACGCTAAACGGAGGCCCTGCCATCTCGTTTTGATCATAATCCAGAGTCACCAGAAGAATCTTACCACCTGGCTCCAGTAGTTGTTTCAAACGCTCTACATACTGCACTCGCATCTCAGCAGGCAGAGCCACTAAAGAAGCGCGGTCATAAATAATGTCGACAGGCTGAATTGGCGCTGTGAAGTAATCACCCGTGTAAACATTCAGTTCGTCGAACTGGTAGAGCTCATGCTGGCCATTAATTTGAGTCACAGTCGGTGTGTAAAAATGCTCTGAGAAAAATGCGCGAACCGCGATCTGGCTTAATTCAACCCCTTGAACCTCTTCATGCTTAGACGCTAACCAGATCAGATCTTCGCTTTTACCACAAAGTGGAACAAACACACTCTTCTCGTAATTAGGGTTAGTTTTTTCCCAAAATTCAATCAGAAGTGGATTTACATCTTCAAGGTGGAAACCAATTTGGTTGGCTGCCCATTTATTGTGCCAAAATTCAGGATTATTCATCTTTCGTTCATGTTAAACAGTCATACTGCAAGGGTACAGTATAGAGAAGTAAGAGCAACCTTCGCTTGGTTTAAAATTACCAGTTAGACTCGTTAAAAATTAAACACTGACTGAGTTCAACATTCTTAAACAGAAGGGGCAAATGCTTGAATTATTTGTCTATATGTTCACATTTTAAAGCAATATTAAACGTTAGAGTTGGTTTCTACCTTAACTAGCCCCATTTAATACATAGTGAGTTTAGTTAGGCTGTTTTCACTCTTATGCGTTACTGGTTACCCCTTTAGACTATCCGTTTTTGTAACCTTGTATTTTGGAGTTTGAATGAGTGTATTTCTCCGTACGACGGCCCTAATGCTTCTAGTATTGAGCCGAGCGCCTGCATTCGCAGCAGCACCTGTTTCAACGAGTTCAACTGATCAATCGCGCACACCTGCGCAAAACCAAGTTTCATCTAACGTATTCCGCCATAGCCTAAGTGGCCTGTACGGCATTAAAGCATTCGACTCACGTCCGACTCAGCCTTACACTGACTTCGACATTCTTTACAGCAAAGCTCACCAAGCACAAGCTGAGCTAGAAACGATCTGTAAAAGTACTGCCCTACTTACTAATTCAGAAGCCCTATTCGCAGGCGTTAAATCTCAATCTCGCGCCCAAGAAAAGATTGACCTTGAGCTTGATGGCGATGTAACAAGAATTACCGACCTAGCTCGTGCAACGATCATTGCAAACGACGTAGAGAGTTTGGTTGAAGTGTACGAATCACTAAGCCGTGAAGCGGACGTAGTGAAATTGAAAAACAAGTTTAAGTCTCCTGCTGATTCTGGCTACCGTGACCTTAACCTGTTAGTTCGTTTGCCTAAAACCAACATCATTGCTGAAGTTCAGCTTCACTTAAAAGCAATTGCTGATGTGAAAAGCGGCCCTGAGCATGAACTATATGAAATCATCCAAGGCATTGAGCGTCACGCGATTGCAGAAAAACGCCCGATCAATGACATCGAAGCAGCACAAATCAATAACTTGAGACGCCAGTCTCTGGAGCTTTACCAACAAGCATGGCAGCCGTATATCACAACTCACATCAAAGCGGCATAACGCGTCTACAACTGTAATCTAATAGATACTAATAAGGGCTGAAGTCACAGCCCTTTATTTTCTCTTTGTTCTAGATACAAAAAGACCACGCTTGGCGTGGTCTATTGCTTGGCTACTTTTCGATTTTAATATTCTCGACTCGGGCCTTTAGTTTTTGTCCCGGTCTAAAAGTAACAACACGTCGAGCAGAAATTGGAATGTCTTCACCAGTTTTCGGGTTACGACCTGGTCGCTCGTTTTTTTCGCGAAGATCAAAATTACCAAAACCAGACAGTTTTACCTGTTCGCCATTTTCAAGTGCTTTACGAACTTCCTCGAAAAACACTTCAACCGTTTCCTTGGCATCCCGCTTGCTGTATCCGAGTGTTTCAAACAGGTTCTCAGCCAAATCGGCCTTCGTGAGTGCCATAAAACTTTCCTCAAAGCTGTGTTATACATTGCTACCATCACCAGTAGCGCCAAAGCATTTACCCTATTCAATCAAAGAGATAAGGTCATTTACAAGGAAAGTGTATGCCAAGCTTCTGATTTTCGCCAACTTTTTTATTTGAACAATTGATTTATTCTTTCCAATCAGAAAGATAACCCACTTCGAAACTCACACATATAGCTAAAAACACGCTACTCCCGACAAACAAAATAGCACTTAAACCCAACAAAACACAATATAACAGAGTTTAATACTTTAGTTTTCTAAATGTTAATATCTGAGACTTTTATCGTATATCCAATTAAATCAGCCACTTGATTTGATATCAAACTCAACAAAGCACAGTAAACAATCACCATTCAATATGAGATTAGTATCATCTCAGTATTTTATTCGTTCAACAATCTAGAACTTTACAACCATTGCTTACGTATCAATATTGGTTATTCGATCGAAGGGCAAGTAAAGCAGTAATTAGACGACTTAATCGGAATTACCCGTCAATGTGTAAACTGAATTTATGATTTCATGTCCTTTGCTTATGACTATTAAGTCACCAAGTTGTTCATCGCTTTTTGTCATAAAAACACTGACTATTATGCTCATTACAACGAGCGTAGTTCCCCGGGACTGTAAGGAAAAACACTTACCTTAAAACCCTGAAATGCTGAGTTTGCAAGGGGGCGCTAAATTATGCAACTCGGCCAATGACAGCTCATTTATTTTTTCTAAGTATATACCCGTCAGCGCTGGCGTTTTCCTGTATTCGAAGAGAACTTATTATGAGTGATAAATTTGAAAATAAACCCTTACCTTCCTTTATCGAAGAACGCTTGAACTTTTATGTTCAAGACCTCATTACCCCAAACAAAAACCAAAGGCACTTGGTATTAGGGAAACGCCCCAAGTCGAACGCCGTGGTTATGCAGAGTAATGACTACCTATCACTATCGCATAACGTGAACATCCAAAAAGCACATAGGGATGCGATCTCAAAGCACGATGATAATTTAGTGATGTCTGCCATATTTTTGCAAGATGAACAATCTAAGCCAGCGTTTGAAACCGAACTCGCAGACTATGTTGGGATGGAAAGCTGTTTGCTGTCCCAGTCTGGTTGGGCTGCGAATATTGGGCTGTTGCAAACTATCTGCCCACCTAATACTCCGGTGTATATCGATTTTTTTGCACACATGTCCCTATGGGAAGGAATTCGTGCTGCTGGAGCTCATGCTTACCCGTTTATGCACAACAACATGAATCACCTACGTAAACAGATCCAACGTAATGGATCAGGCGTGATTGTGGTCGACTCTGTTTATAGCACCATTGGCACTATTGCCCCACTACGCGACATCTACGAAATGGCGCAAGAGTTTGACTGTGCTTTGGTCGTTGATGAGTCGCACTCGTTAGGTACTCATGGTAAAAATGGGGCGGGTTTGGTTCAAGCTTTAGGGCTGACCAACAAAGTGGATTTCATTACCGTGAGTTTAGCCAAGACTTTCGCTTATCGTGCCGGTGCCATTCTTGGACCTAAACGGCTGTCAGAGACGCTTCCATTTGTCGCTTACCCCGCGATTTTCAGCTCTACCGTGCTGCCACAAGAAGTCATTCGCTTAGAAAAAACGTTAGAGGTAATCAAAAACTCTGATGATAAGCGAGACACCTTATTCAAACGAGTCAAAACGCTCACAACAGGCCTAAAACAAATAGGCTTTAACATTCGTAGCGAGTCACAAATCGTGGCCTTAGAATGCGGTAGCGAAAGAAACACGGAGCATGTGCGTGACTTCCTCGAAGAACGGAATGTGTTTGGTGCTGTATTTTGTCGCCCTGCCACGGGAAAAAACAAGAACATCATCCGATTCTCAGTGAATGCTGACATGACTTCGCAAGATATAGACCATGTTCTCAGGGTGTGCGATGAAGCATTCAATCACCCTGAATTAGAGTTCATTTAATAATACCGTTCATGTAATCAATAAAGACGATTGAACGAAACGCACTCTATCATGTCGCAATATAAAAGAGCCCAGCATTTAACTGAGCTCTTTCTTGTCGCCTGTTATGTATGAAAAACAGCAAACAGCCTTGTAACGATAAACTAAATCCAATGTGCAATTTTATCGAATAATCGGTTCTTGTCCGCCGGCTTAACAATAAAATCAGACATGCCTGAAAGATCCATCTTCTCCAGAGTGACAGGAGAGCTATCCCCCGTATGCGCAATAATAGGTACAGATGAGAACGCTTTGTTTGCACTTCGGATACGACGAGAGGCTTCAACACCATCCATAATTGGCATCTCGATGTCCATCAGAATTAAATCGATATGATCAGTATCCAAAGCATCGAGTGCCTGCTGACCATTTTCTTTCTGAATAACATCAAAGCCTTGTTTTTCCAACAGCATAGCGGTAAAACGACGTAAGGATTCATTGTCATCGACGACCATAATTGTACGCTTGTTAGTCGTGTTTAACGGTTTCACGGACGTGGTAGTTATCGCATAACTGGAGTCAAATAGCAGGCGATCAACTGTCGTTTGGGTATTCAAAAGCCACACTTGAGTTTCAACCCAAATAGGTTCAAAAGATACATTGTGGACACGTTTTAGCGGGGAATGTTCATACAAATAGACGATTCGAGATTCCGTGAATGACAGTAAAGATTCCATTCTCTCCAGGCAATTCGCTTTTAAATCTAAGCTCTCTATATCAACAAAGATCAGATCGAACTCAAATTGGTACTCTTTTCTGTTGAGTGTTGAGGCAACGTCTAGAACCGTTAATTCAAACCCCCTAGTGCGAGCTAATTCCCTAACTTTAGCAGTGAGTATGTTTTGTTCACTCACCATCAACACATTCTTTAATTTTGTCAGTTCACTCTTGATCTCTTTTACTGCGTTCGAAGTAAGCTGCGGGAAAGTCATTGTAAACTGTGTCCACTCATTGATTTCAGACTGGCATTTTATTTCGCCACCAAATGACTTCATGACCTTTTGGCAAAATGGCAATCCCAAGCCATAGCTTCCCGATTTACCCGTCGTATAGAAGTCTTGGAATATGCGTCGAATAACATCACTTGAAATACCAGAACCGTTATCGGAAACCACTATTTGATTAGCGATATCATCACTTTGTATAGAAACATGAATATGGAAGTCTTCTGGGCTACGGTGATGGAACGCATTTTTTAACAAATTGTACATCACATACTTCAATAAAGTATCACTGCCTAAGAAACTGAACTCCCCCTGTATGTCCAGAGATATTGCTTGCTTATCTGACGCACGTTTATAATTAAAACTATCTATCGCATCACCGACCACCGTTTTCGCCGAATGCTTTTTAAAGGTAGAACGAGATACACGGTTTTCATCAATTGAGGTCAGCAACAGATCAATGGTTTCGTTGCCTGAATGAATGATATTCATCGCCTCATCACTCACTTCTCGTAGCTGTCTCACTTCTTCATCGCTCAGAACATATTGCCCTTGGTGATGACCAGCTTTTGGATTCGGCAATATAGACTGCATGACATCAATTGAGGTCAATAGGCCACTAAGAGGATTTCTCATCTCGTGTGCAATACCTGCACCAAACGACTTAGCCAAAGACACCTTCGCTTCATGCTCTAGCTGATTACGGAAATAGAATAAATTACCAAACAAGTAAATGAACAAAAAGATAGGCACGTGCGTCCAGTTCATTGTGAGTTCAAGATAAAAGCCCTGCGCCGCCCATGCACCTATTGTAGCAATGCTGATTCCAGCAAAGGTCTGCGCGAACATAACCCTCGTTACATGCACTAGTAAAATATGAAGAAATATAGCGGACATGAACGACATAACCCAAACATTGGACCAATTGTTCATTAGCAACATGAAGAAAAAGAAGCACGGTAGACAGAGTGTGATTGCCACTTGATAATAAACTGGAAGGTATTTTCTCCACTCACTCGGGATGTGATTACGATAAATGATCCCGAAGAACAATACAGAGCATAACAAGCGCAACGTTAAGTTTTCATAAGGTTGGGGGAACAGAAACTCCCAAACAATATAATAGATTGGGAAGCCGACAAAACCCATCCAACCAACGAGGGAAAGGTTTGGTTCTGCATACTGATAAACTTTACGAATAGCGTTCATACGAAATTATTTGCACTCTAAGCCCTGACATTGACTAATTATATGGTTGTTTTTATATGGTCCTTATTGAGTATATTATACATCATTCATGAGCAGTGAGGTTTCAATCATATAAGTAATAAGACTTTGTACTCGATTAAGCATATTTGGCTCGCAAATATACATGATTTACCCGTTAGGAACACTCACTGACAAAGAACTTAATATCGTAAATTGACACATATATAGCCCAAACACATACACGCTACCCGTCATACCAATTCTTATGCAACGACTATTTCATGATTGGCACTATCATCTATCAACTCAACCGTCGTCGCTCCAGTTTTGACTGCATGATCAAATACAAAACCGCACGCTCAGGAAACAAAAAATGCCCCTAAATAGGAGCACTTATGTTACTTACTGTATCAATAAAATTTATTTTAATGCCACTGCATCTCGCCGCTAAGAACCTTAGCACCAAGCTCAAGATCACCTTCAGTTGTCGAAAACTGCGGGTAAGCCTTTTTCATATAACGACTGATATCACCGGATGTTGGGTTGTTTTTACTTTCCAGAGCCTTTTCAATGTCAGCCACGTAATCAATCGTAAATTGAACACCGTTAACGCCTGATGGCATCTTACCAAGGTAATGACCTGGAATCACAACCTCTGGTTCAAGTACCTTCATTCGTTCTAAAGATTGTGACCATTGATGACGAATCTCTTTCGACTGCGTGTCTGCCATCCATACATGCACTCCGCTATATACCGAAACCCCACCAAACACCGTTTTTTCCGACGGCACCCATAGGTAAGCTTGATGCGTGTTTATTTCTTTCACTTCGATGGTTTCGCCTTCAATACTAATCGTTGTGTCGTTTAATACTGTCGGAACAATCACTTTAGAGGGTGAGTTTTCACCTAAGATTGGGCCCCAATATTCTAGTTTCGCATCTTTAGTTCGTTTGATATGCGCAACTACCGCCTCACTGGCAACGACATCAACACCTGGGAATGCATCCATCAGAGGCTCTAAACCAAAGTAAAAGTCTGGGTCACCACTGCTGATGTAAATCATCGACAATTCTTTACCCGTTGCTTCGATCTGTTCCACCAATTTCTGTCCATCAGCGACGCTAAATTGAGCATCGAACAGAACCACTTCCTTTTCACCAGAGACAAGTACTGAGCTTGCTGGGAATATCGCATTTTCACCCGGATTATAGTGAGTGATGTTTAAATCAGCAGCAGAAGCAAAACTCGATACTGCCGTTGTTGCTAAAAATAGTGCAGTTGTTGAAAAAACGTTTGATGACTTGTTCATTACTTTATTCCGTAGTTAAGAGCTGAAACTATATAGGCTCGTTGAATATGTAACGCATCTTATTTGATTAAATTTAGATTAAATAGATATCAAATTAACTTTCACTGTTGCGATTTTCGGACATATACTGTGATTCACTCGCTTTCTTTAGGTGGTAAATACAATGGATAGACTTGAGGCCATGAATGTCTTCGTCACAATAGTTGAGCGTGGCAGCTTAAGCGCGGCCGCAGAGCATCTTGAGCTCTCTCGAACCAAAGTGACACGTTATCTAGGAGAGCTGGAAGGTTGGATGGACACACGCTTGCTTCACAGAACCACTCGCAGCCTGAGCCTAACCAATGCGGGCAAAGAAACTCTTGAAATAGCCAGAGAACTGCTCGCACTTGAAGAGTCTTTAAGCGGTATCAGAAATCAGAATCGTCAGCAGTTAAAAGGACAACTACGCATTACAGCAAGTTACTCCATTGTTGATAGCTTTTTAATTGATGCTATTAGTCGCTTTATCGATCAGTGGCCTGAAGTCTCTATTGATATCATCTCGACAGACGAAACCGTCAACCTTGTGGCATCACGGATTGACCTTGCCCTTCGAATCACCAATGAACTGACACCGAATATCGTTGCCAGACAGCTCGGTGAATGTCGCTCCGTGATTTGCGTGTCACCACAGTACTTACAAAACAAAGGGACACCGTTAGACGCACAAGATTTAGCTCACCATAATTGTTTATCGTTCAGTTACTTTGGTCGAACGACATGGACATTCGATGGCCCTAACGGCCCTGAATCCGTGCCAATTAAAGGGAGCATCAGCGCTAATACACCCGAAGTTTTATTGTCTGCAACGCTCAAAGGCAATGGCATTAGTTTACAACCCTTCCCCATGGTTGAAACCTTATTGCGTGACGGTCAATTGATTCAACTACTACCAGAATGGAACCCTAAAACATTAGGAGTTCACGCCATTTATGGAACAAGGAAACAAGTGACTCCGCTCTTAAGAGCTTTTATTGACCACTTATCCAGCGAAATGGAAAATTCAACGAGTTGGTGAACAAACGCTCTCTCCCTCACGAGTCAAGTGCTCGCAGCACTCCATTAATCAAACTGATGTGGAATAAGTATTGTTCATTTTACTTATGACACATTAGTTCCTATCGTAGTTCACACCGTTCAAACTAAGCAAAGCAAAGCATGATAATCGAAACAATGTTGACTCAAATAGGACAATAAAGCATGACTGCCATTACTGATTTAGACATTCTGTTGACATCCATGTCACCAGAATTGATTGAAGGGAACTACGTATTTTGCACTGTAAAAGGGGCGCAATCGGATTACGTTCAACTTAACCCGATAGCGACTTTTCGAGAACAAGAGGGCTTAACTTTAGTTCTTGAAGAATTCGTAGCTACCAAATTTCAACTAGATTTCGATGGTGTATTTAGCCTCATCACACTCTCCGTACACTCTAGCCTCGAAGCTGTCGGATTAACCGCTGCTTTTGCTACTAAGCTTGGATCATATGGCATTAGCGCCAACGTTATTGCAGGCTACTATCACGACCATATTTTTGTGCAAAAAGAGAAAGCTGCAACCGCGATGAAAGCGCTACAAGAATTCTCAGAGTAAAAATAACGAACCCGTTAAGGGGCTAAGTACAAAAAAAGCGACGTAATCTACGTCGCTTTGGGTTATTGCTCACCGCTCTCTAACTGATCAGGCATCAGCTAGCTAGCCAGTTAAGCAAGTTTAAATGTCGCTACTTTGTCACTTAAGCTAGCGGCTTGATTCTTAAGTTCATTCGACTCAGTTAAGCTATCTTGTGAGCCTACCACCAACTGATCGGTCACATCTTTAATAGACGTAATGTTTTGAGTGATTTCACCCGTCACATGAGTTTGCTCTTCAGCTGCAGTCGCGATTTGCGTCGCCATGTCACTAATTAAAGCGACGGCAGTGTTGATTTCTTCTAACGCATGAGAAGCTCTGTCGGCATCTTCCACAGAATGTAATGCCAGCTTAGAACTGCTCTCCATAAGCTCAACAGCTTGACCCGTTGTACGCTGTAGAATATCAATCGTTGATTTTATTTCTTCTGTTGAAGAGTGTGTGCGCTGTGATAGAACACGTACTTCATCGGCAACCACCGCGAAACCACGCCCCTGCTCACCAGCGCGAGCTGCTTCAATCGCAGCGTTCAAAGCAAGTAAATTCGTTTGCTCTGCAATGCCTTGGATTGTCGCTAATACGGTTGAAATCTCTTGAGCGTGCTTGTTTAGCGCACTAATCACATTACCCGCTTCGTTAACTTCATTTGCTAAATTATTGATTGAACCTTTAGTATCAACCACTAACGCGTGGCCATTATTCGTGCTTGTTGCTGAATCTTGTGCCGCTTTTGCGGTTTGCTCTGCATGCGATGCAATTTCTCGTGTTGCGCTGGCCATTTCGGTTACAGCCGTCGCCACCATAGTGATTTCTTGTTGCTGATGATTAAGCTCGCTCACCGAAAGGTTAGCTCGCTGTGCGCTTTGTTCTGATTGGCTATTCAGTTGTTCTGATTGCCCACGAATATGCCCAATTAACTGCTGTAAGCTGCCAACAAACGTATTGAAATTCTGCGCTAACTCGCCGACTTCATCTTGGTTCTCTACATGAATACGTTGAGTTAAGTCACCACTACCATTCGCAATTTGTGCCAAAGCGTTAGAAACATGATTAAGTGGACGGAATAGAATGGTACATAACAGGTTAAACAGCACCGTACATACAATCACTACAAATAACGTCACTAAAATTTGGCCAATCACAGCATCAAATAACGGTGCAACCAAAGAGTCATGATTAACAACGCTGACGGTAATCAGGTTCGTCCCATCAATAGAACGCGCGTAAAGAACATAATCGCTTCCGTTCAACTCTATTGTTGTGTTTTTTCCGCTAGCTAGCGCTTTCTGGACATCAGAAAAGTCCAATCCAAGTGAACTGATATTCTTATTCAATAGCTTAGTATCAGCGTGTGTGTAAACCGTACCCTTACCAGTCGCGATAAACATGTAGCCTTCCCCAGGAAGGATCACTTTCTCTAAACTATTTAAAATATCGGTAATCTCAACATCTGCCCCTAGGACAACCTGATCGCCATGCAATTGCATCGCTTTACCTAACGATACAACGTTTGCACCAGTGGCAGCCGCAACCGTTGGGTTATCCATAAACACTTTGCTTGGATTCGCTACCGCATTGGTGTACCAACCCCATTGGCGAGGGTCATCATTACCTGCAGGAAGTACAACTCCGTTCGCGTTCTTTTGCGAACCATCAGGAAACGCCAAGAAGACATTATCAAACGAAGCTGAATCACGAACTTGTTTAAGGTGAGTAACCAAACTTTCTTTTTTGGACTCTTTCGACAGAGACGTCAACGCACGCTCTTTAGATAAAATCCAATCCGATACGTATTGGTTATAAGAAGCCGATGTCCCTTCTAAACGTTGTTCAACTTCAGTATCTAATCGTTGCAATGAAGCTCGGAAAGAAAGAGCTTCGACCAAAATCCCCCCCAGGATAATGGCCATGCTGGCAGAGATAGCCAATTTATTTTTAAGCGAGAGTTTCTTTAACATAGGAAACCTATAATTTGTAAGTAAAAACCGAGGCGAACAAATTCGTTGCCAAGACGGTTGCAAGCTGAATATATTTTACGCTTTAAAATAAATTAAAAAAACTAACCAACCAGTTGTATTACCAATATCTGTGAACTAGAAATTAGATCCAGATCAACTCACAAACTAGAACGACATACGTTAAGAATAAATGACAATGTTCAGATGATTAAAGGCCAAGCCTTTTGCTTCATTGATAATAATCTACTCAACAAAAAAGGCTTTAAAATTACGAGGCCTCTGATTAACATCCTCCCCCTGAAGAATGATTCACATTAACGACATGAGTTGAGGTATCACTTAACAACAGCTAGCGACTTTTAGCTAAAGTTTGATTGATAAACAATGCGGACAAAATGACCACCAACGCTAGCCACGTTGTTGTTTGAACAGACTCATCCGCAAGTAGTACACCAATCAAAACACCCACTGCAGGTACAAGGTAGTTAGTCATCGAAGTGAATACCGCTCCCGCATTTTTTATACTCATCATATAAAGATAATAAACAACACCTGCACACAGAACTCCCAAATAAATCAATATTGCTCGAAGCGTCCCTACCCAAACAGGAGAAAAACCCTCAAGAGAAATTTCCTGAAAAACAAACTGTGAGCCCCAAATAAGCCCTATTGCGATTAACGTTAAGTAATTTTTTAGCATGTTTATATTGCCTAAAAGATTAAAGCTCAATGTTTTACATGACATTCTGTGACCTATTAAGTTGTGTTTTTTGAACGTTTTAGAGTGTAAAACTTCAAGCTAACTTTAAGTCAATGGACATTTTCAACTATCTAAAGCTAAATCCATAATATCTTTTTAATCAGGATATTAAGTATAAAATTCGCCCCTCTGAGTCAGAGCCCACGCCTACTCACTAGCTAATTATTAAGGCACTCTAGCGTTCACATTTTCAATACATTAATCTTATAAGTTGTTATTTCACCAGAGTGTCCTTATGTCCCGAAGCCAACGCCTCTTCGACCTGCTCCAATTATTGCGCTGTCATAAACACCCAGTGTCTGCCGATCACCTCGCTAAAGAGCTAAACGTGAGTACTCGCACCATTTATCGCGATATCGTGACATTACAAGCGCAGGGCGCTGAAGTTGATGGTGAAGCCGGAGTGGGTTATCAATTGAAACCCACCTTCACTCTCCCACCGATGATGTTTTCAATGGAAGAGTTGGAAGCGCTGCGGCTTGGCGCAGAATGGGTAGCCAAGCAAGCCAATGGAGAATTCAGTAAATCGGCTAGAAATGCCATCGCCAAGATTTCTGCCGTGTTACCTGCCGACCACCACGCCAAACGCAATGAAGACATTGTGCGTGTTGCTTCAATCATTGAGGTTGCAGAGTTAGCCATCGAACTGTCAGATATCAAGTTAGCAATTAAGCAGCAGAACAAAGCTGAGATTCATTACACAGACGCAAAAGCTAATGTGAGTTTAAGAATCGTTTGGCCAATGTTGATTGGTTTATTCGAACAGCACTATGTTTTGGTCGCTTGGTGTGAAGCGCGAAATGCGTATCGTAATTTCAGGCTAGATAGAATGGCTGAATGGAAAATGCTTGAAGAGAAATATCAGCTCCCGCGTCATGACTTGATCAAAAATTGGCAGAACATAGAAGGCATTGCAGATAAAGTGATTCGCTACTGACAAAAACTGTCACTGGTACACGCTATAGTTCTCTCAACCCAATCGAACTCGATGCAAATCGAATTGACCAGCCTAGGAGCTATTATGTTTACCATTGATTCATTTGTTCTTTATGTCGCAGACATTCATCGCAGCATGGACTTTTACGCCAAAGCATTTGATTGCGAGCCAAAGCTTCTATCACCGACCTTTGCTGCCCTAGACTTTGCAGACAACGTTAAAATCACACTCAAACAGGCTGACTTTCTAACACCAGCAAGTACTGTTAAGGGCGGCGGTACTGAGATCTCTATGCCTCTCGCAGACAAAGAAACACTGGAAAACCTCTATGAAGCATGGACAGAAAAAGGAATCCAGTTTGAGCAAGCGCCAAAAGAGTCCGTTTACGGCATCAACTTCCTTGCGGTTGACCCAGACGGACACCGTATCCGCATCTTCGCTTAAATTGAGACGAGCAAGCTGCACCTAGCAGCTTGCTCATCTCATCAAAAAAGCTTACTAGCCGAAATCTAACGTCAGCAATAATCGAGTCTCGTCAGATGAAGTAACGGGAGAGCGATGCACAAGGCCCGCATTTTCATTGCCACTCCAACTCTCTCCTTTCAATAACGCCACATCACCACTCGCCATTTGCTGAATATCAGGTTCATGAGCGTATAAGCCTGAAGCCGAATCTGGCTGTCCGTTGCTTCCGCGACCAAGCTTCGAACGATCGACCACGTAATTTGGCAACCATTGAGTCGCGACACCATGATAGGTAGTCACTAAGCGGCAAGGTACTTGGTCAACATGAAAACGGGGGCACATCGCTTTATTCAGAACCGCTAGACGCAGCCCTACTTCTTCAAGATCGAACAAACAACAGAACATATCCACCAACTCCGCCATGTTTTCTAATAGCGCTTTAGAAGCCGTTCCGTCGGTCGCGAATTCCAATTTCTCATAAGCGTTGTTGGGTGAAAGGCTAATAGACTTACTAAAGTTGGGGTTAGACGCGATAAACTCACCGATGGCACCTGTTAAATCAGCATCAAATGTACGCTGCCAAATTGTAATATTAATATCGTTTTGATAGATATCTGCCAGTACCGTTGGCTGCTCAGAAGCACGAAAGCATGGCTTGTGACTCACCTGGTCCTTGATACTCACGGCGGAACTAATGTTAAGTGGCTGATTACTATTGGTCGCCAAAGGCTTCGTTAACACGGCATTCATTACGTCATCTCCTTGATACATGCTTATCGTCTTCCTCTTACCGATACGATCGTTAGTCACAGCAAGAGTGATTTTTGGTTATGTTATAACATAACCAAAAATACACAAGTAACTTAGCCGATCATGGTTCCAATAATATGTCGATGCTCTACTTTCCTCAGGTAATTTGGTGGATGCTAAACTAAGCTTTTATCGATCTTTCTTTTCCAAAAGATGTGTCAAAGAAGTTCTTCAAGCGAACAGCTCAATAACGTTAAATCTATAAATTAATCAACATGGTGACAACTTATGAAAAAACGAATACCTACGCTCGGTCTTTTTTGCATTCTCATTTCTGCGCCATCTTTTGCAGAAACGGGCTACACGTTAGATCCGAAGTTATCGAACGTTACATTCGCAACCATTAAGAAGCAGTTTGTTGTCGAGTCCGCATCCATAAAACCTCTATCGGGCGGGCTTACAAAAGAGGGTCAGTTTTCCATTTTATTAGATTTGAAGACCGTCAACACCGGAGTCTCGATTCGCGACCAGCGACTTAATGAGCTCTACTTTGAATCGATGACTTTCCCTGAAGTGAAGATTTCAGGAAAGGTTGACCCTTCAATGCTATCTGGCAACCCGAAAAATACGACCATCGAAACTGAAGTCACCTTACACGGCGTAACCAAAACCATCGACTTCCCGGTTATGGTTGTTCCGTCTGAAGGTTTTGTTATGGTCAATTCAACATCAACCATCATCGTCAATGGCGCTGATTTTGGGATATCGACTGAGAACCTAAACAAGCTTTCAGCAACTGTCGGCGGGCTAGCGATTTCTGACAAGGTTCCGCTAAACTTCAATCTACTCTTCGATAGATAGTGGAATCGCACCTCCCCTATTGGTGGGCCGTATCTGAACCTAAGCATTCAAACACATGAGCTATTATGCCTGGCTAATGGACGCTTTAGATTCAGATTGGTATGACTAACAGCGTAATGATATTGATAGGAAATCATGTCAGTATTAAGCGTAATACAAAGCCTAAACTGAAAATCAAAGGCATACCAAAAACCTTAACTCGTTGCTAAAACACCTAACGTTACCAAAGAGAACTTCTTTTCTATGCTGAATAAAAACATTGTTAATCAAGACAGTTTAGCCGGAATGGGAGCTACCCTGATAGGCAATGGAATCGGTAGGTTCGCGTACATAGCCTTAATGCCAGCTTTGATCCAAAGCGGTTGGTTTAGCGAAAGTGATGCGTCTTATCTTGGTGTGGCAACGCTTTTGGGATACATATTAGGGGCTCCTGCTGCCAACATATTATTGCGTTACTTTAGCGCAGGTCAGTTGATTCGTGCAGCCATGTTAGTAAGCAGTTTTAGTTATCTTAGCTGTGCAATGCAGGATGCACCTTTATCATGGTTTTATGCTTGGCGCACTTTAGCTGGTGTAGCCGGTGCTATGTTAATGGTTGTCGCCCCACCGGTTATTGTTCGTAAATTCAGTTCCGATGTAAAAACTAGAGTCAGCGGCGTCATATTTTCGGGCATCGGTATCGGCGCGATGTTATCGGGTACATTAATCCCAATACTGATTTATTTCAGCCTAATATCTGCTTGGATCGGAATGGGAGTCATAGCACTAGTAACGACTATGCTCACTTGGAATGCATGGAAAACCCAGCTTAGCTCTTCAAAAGCGCACTATATTGACGCGTCTTTCTCTCAACTTTCGAGACCTAAATTAGTGAGCGTATTGCTTATTCTAATCGCGTATACCTTCGACGCCGTTGGGTATCTTCCTCACACCCTGTTTTGGGTCGATTACATTGTACGAGAACTAAACATGTCGTTTACTAGTGGCGGCTTGTTCTGGGCAACCTTCGGGATAGGCGCAGCCATTGGCCCACTGATTACCGGCATCCTAGGAGATAAGCTCGGCGTTAAAACCTCGCTCTGCATAGCATTTAGCTTAAAAGCACTAGGCGTAGCACTACCGCTATTAAGCTCCCACCCGGTTACCCTTGCTATTTCTTCATTATTGGTTGGTATTTTCACTCCGGGAACCGTAACACTGATATCGACTTACACATTGGAAACCGTGGGTTATGAACTGCACACAAAAGCATGGGCTGGGATGACCCTATCTTTTGCGATATCACAAGGAGTGATTGGCCTGTTAATGGCGTACTATCTGAACCACGCAGCGTCATACAATTTGCTGTTTGCGATAAGTGCGCTCGCTTTAACGTTGTCTGTGGTTTGTATTTTGTCGACATCAACTTGCCCTACTTCTAAATCAAGGTTTCAGTCGGTCAAGTAACTCATTAAATAAGGGATTATCATGCAACTTTACCTCAACGAAACGTCGCCTTTTTCACGCGTCGTAGTAGCAACGGCACTGCTATCACGCAGCTCACCACTATCATTTGTTTGGGTTGACCCATGGAGTTCTCCAGAGAACCTAAAAAGAGTCAACCCGTTTTGTCTAATCCCTGCGTTAGAGCTTGAAGACGGCACATCGCTCACCGAAAGTTTGTGTATTTGCCAGTACCTCATTGAAACCTATCAACCTCAAACACTACGCCAAGTGACGTTCGGTGATACCAATGAAATGCAACAATTGGGAACAGCCAAAACATTAATGGAGATAGCGTTTCGAACCGCAGCGATCACTCGCTATTCAGACAACGATAATCCACTTATACAAAGAGGAAAAGAAGGCATTCTTGGTTCATTAAAGCAACTTGACCAAATGATAGAACAACACGGACTAGACGCTCACCTTACTAATAACCTCTCTACTCTGTACCTCCATGTTGCTCTAGATTATGTGAAATTCCGTCATGCTACATTGTTTGGTGAAGTTGATAGCCGCAACATAATCGATTTCATGCGACAGTCCCCCTTTGGGAGCATATTGTCTCAAATCAATATCGACGCTTTAGCTCAAAAGCCCACCTATGATCAATTATTTGTGGCCTGTAGCCTGTAGCCATAAAATAACAAGTATGACTAACGTAGAGAAAAGCACAGTTAGAATGGGTTATACTTAGGCTGACATTAATATATTTCCATTAGTGTCACATGTCGTTACATAGCATGAAGCCTTAGTGCTTTACATCTAGGACTGGGTAAAGAACAATCCCAGAGAATAAATCCATAACATAATGTATTTAGAATTATGAGTAACACAGAAAACAAACAATCGAGCCCTCTATTCGAGATTCTTTTTAACGTATTTCTCCCTTCTTTCATCCTAATGAAGTTCAGTGGAGATGAACACCTTGGAACGGGTTTAGCATTACTTGTCGCGCTAGCCTTCCCTATCGCTTATGGTGGTATGGAGCTCATACGTAACAAAAAGTTTAACTTCATCGCGGCCCTTGGCTTTGTTAGCGTACTATTAACGGGCGGCATCGGTTTCTTCGAGCTGGACACTCGTTGGTTAGCGTTAAAAGAAGCCCTGATCCCAGGCTTAATAGGTTTAGCGGTTCTTGGATCGACGTTCACTCGATTCCCATTTATCCAAAAAGTCATCTTCACGCCTGCGCTACTAAACACTCCTCTGATTGAAGAGCGCTTAAGGCAGTTCGGCAACCAAGCGCAGTTTTACCGTTGTCTGATGACATCAAATTACCTGTTCGCCAGCACTTTCGCATTCTCTTCTGCGATGAACTATTTTCTAGCAACTTGGATTGTAACAAGCCCTACAGGAACACCAGCCTTTAATGAAGAACTTGGTAAGTTGACACTTTACAGCTACCCAGCGATTGCCATACCAAGCCTTTTAATGATGCTTGGTATTTTCTATTACATCTGGCGCCAAGTCCGCTCCATGACCTCGCTAGAAACAGAACAAATTTTTGTTACTAAATAGTCTAGACACTGTTCCTCACTGTATGACTGAAAGCCCAGCTTATCGCTGGGCTTTCAGTCTCTGTCGCCTCGTTAGGCTGCGGCTTACGATTGAACTTATGAACCAAACGATAAGTTTGAGGTCACATTTCTCGAATAAACTTAGATAACCAAACTTTAAGCGACTACTAATTAAAGGGTTGCAATTAATCGAACTGAAAAGGGTTTTATCATCAATCTTGTTGATTACTTTACAAAAACCCTACTCAAGCGTTAACACCATTTCAGTCCCTATTGCTAAGATAGAACAAGCTCGGTGTAAGAATAAGCACCTGCCGTACTCAATAAGGAATATAGAATATGAACAAATCTCAATTAGTTGAACACATCGCTACTTCTGCTGATATCTCAAAAGAGCAAGCGGGTTCAGTGTTAAGTGCTCTCGTTGAAGGTATCTCTGGTACACTAGCTAAAGGTGATGACGTAGCGATACTAGGATTTGGTAGCTTTAAAGTTAACACCCGTGCCGCCCGTACTGGCCGTAACCCACGCACAGGAGAAGAAATTCAAATATCCGCATCAAAAGCGCCAGCCTTTAAAGCAGGAAAAGCACTAAAAGAGGCGTGTAACCTTTAACGAAGCAAACAAACAAGGAAATTTACGATGACTACGCCAAAGGAAAAAGCGAAAACCAGTCGTAGTAAGAAAGCAGGCAAGTCAACCAAAGCACCCGCTGAAACGCCTAAAGTCCGTCAACGCATTGAAGTGCTTCTTGAAGAGCGTGAATTAGCCAAACTGTTAGCGTTATAGTTTATTCTACTTTTAATGCCACTGCAGTCTTGCAGTGGCATTATTCGTTAGAAAACAATGCTTATAAACTGGCTAAATGATGCTTATTAAAATCGCGCTACCCCTTTTCTTAACTCATTCAAACTGGACACACTTTGCTCATATTGCTTTTTACTGTCTTCCATTAGAGTGTGCGAAGCTTCTGCTTTACTGTGAATAGAAAGAATATTCTGGTTAATCTCTTCTGATACATTGACTTGCTCTTCAATAGCTACGGCTATCTGATTATTCCTATCAACCACTCCCTGTACTTTTTCACTCAATGAAGTGAGACTTTCTAGGGTTGATTGAATCGTACTTTGAGTGCGCTTCGCTTTTTCAGTACCATTGTTAACGGCAATGACTGACTGGCCACTTCCCGCGCATAACTTTTCAATAACAGCTTGGATCTCTGTTGTTGCTTCTTGCGTTTTTTGAGCAAGCACTCTTACCTCATCTGCCACTACCGAGAACCCTCTTCCTGAATCGCCCGCACGTGCGGCTTCTATCGCGGCATTAAGTGCTAACAGATTGGTTTGGTTTGCAATCGCGTTGATCATCTCTATAACGGAACTAATTTGCTGCGTCTCCCTTTCTACAGAAAGAGATATTGTCGATATGTTATCTAATTCATTAGTGAGGTCGACAAAATTTTCTTCGACTTGGTTTAACTCTTTCTGACAAGATAAAAGCTCTTGCTGCGTACTAAAAGTGGAATCCAACGTACCTTGCGCATTTTGAGAGATTTCACTTGAAGCCGCCTGCATTTCGTTGATAGCAGTAGCTGCCATATCAATTTCTGTCTTTTGGTTTTCCAGGTTTTCAGACACAGTAGCGTTCGATTCTGCCGTTTTATTCGCTTGCTTGAGGGTCATTTCGCATGAGTCACTCACCGAAATCCGTATTCTACCCAGCAATGCTTTTGTATATTGCTTCCGCGCTTTCATTCCCAAAGCAATTTCAGATAGATCATCCACCTTACCAAAATAAATATGCTCCATCAGAGGGTTGTTAAATTCCTCTTTTGCTATTTTACAAATACTTTCTAAACGGCGCGTCAAAATATAAATTGAGATTGCCCCCGCCAAAAATAATATAAAGAAACTTTGCAGTACCGTTATGGCTTGATTAAGGTGAAGCGCATAAACACCTCCCATTAACAATATCGAAATGAAAGTTTGACGCTGCCAAAGCCTTGTTTTAGGTAATATAAGCTTAAGCGGTGTTTTTCCCTTATTCAAAGTACTATATGCTTTATCTGCTCGTGCAACATATTCTCTTTTTGGTTTAAACCGAACAGACTGATACTCAACAATCTCATTGTCTTCTTTTAAAGGAGAAGCAAAAGCATCAACCCAATAATAACCGCCGCCTTTTCGTTGGTTTTTTACCATACCCATCCAGTTATTGCCTGACTGAATGTGCCCCCACAAGTCCTTAAATGCGGCTTTAGGCATATCACTATGACGAACCACATTGTGATACTCACCTATTAGCTCTCCTTCTTTATAGCCTGCAACTTCATTAAAATGGGGGCTTGCATACTTGATTTTGCTAGAAGGGTCCGTCACTGAAATTAAATTATACGAATCGGGGTAATCATACTCTTGCTCTGCCATAAATATTTCCCTATTTAAACGAGATAACAGCCAATTTATTGTGCGACCCGTCCATGTCACACTGTGCTAAAATAGAGCGTGATTCACCACCTCACCCTAGCAAAAACCACTAGCCATTGATTTGATATGATTTTTCATTGAGTAAAGTCGATATCAGAGCAGCCCAAAGGTTACTTAACAAATCCAAACGGCATACTCACTCACATTAATTCAATCTATTTCATATCAATATGAAATAAGGTTAGCTTATGGAAAATAAAACGGGATTGCTCAACATCACATTCCGCAAGGTCATAGCGTATCGCCCCAAACATTTCGCTATCTTCAATTTTTATCACTAAAAACCAATAAGATTATACAATTAAAGTCTAATATAAACTTGAAATAAAAATATCATCTTAAAATGGCTTAATAGATCCCAAAGATAACCACTTTCCCGAAAATCAAGGCACTGTTTTTATCTCGTTAGTAATAAGCAAATATACTGGCGTAAAAATTTTGGTTCTTTTGGCACTCTTATTTATTTCTTAAGCTAACTCCACCTTGCAGTACAACCCACTTCCAAAAACGAAACTTTAGCTTACTGGTTTTCAACTGATATCGCGTTGACGGTTACGTTTGAGAAGCGCATGCTTTTATTTCCGAGCAAGGCCGTTCTTGGTGGCATTAATAACTTAACCCGCCGATAACTGGTTCTGTGTAACGTACCTAATGAAATGGCAGGTCACATGAATAAAGTTATTATGTTAGTGATGGGGCTGCTTTTCACCAGTCGATTGTTTGCTAGTATCGTGCCTCACGTTAGCCAACTTGAGCATGATGCGCCGATTCTCCTTCGCTCAGCATTGATTGTGGGTGTTGCCGCTTATGTTGTTTGGACAGCGTTCAAATACTTCAAGAAAAACAAAGCCTCTGGTTCAGACCAGCAGTAACGAAACACCACCAAAAATCCTTGGCGTATGTCGCAGATGTCGATTGCTTGTCCGCAAAGTATTCGACTAAGATTTTACGTCACTTCCAATACTCCCGAATTTGCAGCAGTGCGCGGTTTATCTCTTCTTCATACGGGTTATATTCCGTGATGATGAAACCGTAGTTGGACTTTTATAGCTGATAAAGCAACACCGTTATGCCAAGCTTAAGCTTGATAGCTAGAAACTGACATAAACTGGCTTTGTGCTGACGAACACAGCCTCCCATTCTGAGTGATTTTACTCTCTAAGAAATGAATGTTGCGTCTGCTTTTGACCCAATGTGCGCGAACTTCTAGCTCCTGTCCAATCGCTATTGGGTGATGAAAGCGAGACGCTAAACTCACCGTCATCGCATTGATACTGTTTTGGAACAGGCAATGCAGCATCGCGCAATCGTGTAACGTAGAGACTATGCCGCCCTGCATAATGCCATCGTAGCCCTCAGCTTTATCTGTTGGTACAATCTTGGCGATAGCTTGATACTTAATTAACGTTTCATATTTAGCTAAAAGTTCTTTCATAGCTAAAGGTTCATTCTTTGCTAAGGACTCGTGCTCGCTAACTGCTTCAAAGCAAATTGGGCTGTCTGAAAAGAAGTTTTGGCTGCATACTTGGCAGCGCCGATGGTTGTGAGGAATGAAAACTTTCATACTTACCCTTATTCCTTTTACCCTTAGATTCCTAGAGATTGATATGGCTCGACCAAAAAAACATCGCCAGTTATGTACCCGTGCGGCTTACTCTTGTTTCAAGCCCAATGGTGTTCCTATGGATGAGCTTCATAAGGAAGAACTGCTGTTAGAAGAATTGGAAGCCTTGCGCTTAGCGGATCAAGAAGGTCTGAGCCAACTTGAAGCCGCCGAGCAAATGCAGGTGTCTCGCCAAACGTTCGGCAACATCATTAAACGTGCACGAACCAAAGTTGCTAAGTGCATCGTCAACGGCTATGCATTAGTGATTCAAGGCTCATAATCCGAAGCTTTAACTTTGTTTATCTCGAGGCTCTCAAAGAATATTAATGTGATGGCTCAGTAATCTGATACAGCTTTCGGCTTGGTCCTTCACACACATCTTTGCAATTGCATTCGCGCTCGATATCTAAATGCGCGAGTCCTCCACAACTGCCTTTGATTGGCTTACGTGAAAAAATCACGCCTGTCGCCATCAAAAAAATGATTCCAACAAAACCCAATAGTGTCAGTAAGAAAGTCATTTACGGACACCTCGAATTACACTGAACCTGTTCAACTGGGGCGTGAGAATCGAGGCTTTGTTCTTGTGTCCTTTATCACCGCACGTTCTATGACCGCACCCGCCATTTCGCGGCTCTCGACCATAATCGATATCGGTGACTTCTTGCAGATTGTTGAAGTCCAAAGTCGCCACTTCCGCCTTTCCTTTAGACGAAAAAACACGAATATCGTTATTGAATAAGTGCGCCAACATCTTCTTCCCAATGTGTCGAACCACCACAGCGTTCACATCGTAAGATTTAACGACAGACATCCATTGCTTCTTCTTATTACACGTGCTGTCGGACTCACCCAAAGGGATAAGATGCTTTATTTGTTGTTGCTCATCGACAATCGCTATCTGCGGAGAACGAGCAAAGTGGTTGCCGACATGGAGATCGCGACAAGGTACTGCGTATAACATGGTTACTTCCTGTTATTGATGATTAGGAGTTCAGAATACGCCTCATTATTAGCATATGCCAATAACTATTGTGTGAAAAATTAGATTGCATACCTAGCGTCGTGTATTTATCTCAACGAGTAATCCACTACGGTATTATTGATTTACAAAATAGAATCAAAACCGCTAAAGAAAAGCACCGAGAAACGATACAATGCTCGAGTTGCGAGAGCACGGTGTAGAATACCCATTTACAGAAAGCCCATTCACAAAGAGCATTAAAGTAGCCACACATGTCTAAAGAATCCGGTTTCACCACAGAATACACCCTCGACAAGGCGTTTTTCGCAGAGTGTTATGATCAAACTAGCGTTCCGACTCAATTTCCAAAAGCCTATTTAAAAGGAATACTGTTTCTTGTTTTTGGTGTGGTTCTATTAGAGTTTGAACTATTACCGAACGGTTACGTTGGCTGGTTCTTTATTGTTTTGAGTGTGATTGAAGCGTTCAGTGTGTACTGCAAGAGAACCTGGTGGTTATGGCGACAAAGAATCAGCTCAGGTGCTGGTAGCAAAGTCGTGTTTCAAGGTGACACTAACGGTGTGGGTTACAAAAACCATAAAACCACGAATACTATCGCGTGGAATCAAATCGACGAACTTCAACAAACTGATTTAGGGTTCATCCTTCATATCGGTAAACAGCGCCAGTATGTCAGCAAGTCTTGTTTAAGCGATGAAGCAATCGCGTTCATGATTGAGCAGCACGAAGCATCAAAGTAAGCCAGTTTTTTTTGCTTAGCCCCCTTCTAACGCTCTCTGATTTAGGTTTATCAATATATGTGTAAAATAAAGAGAAGGTTAGGAGGGAGCCTGTTTGACCATGACTTGAGAGCCATTCATCAAGACTCATGATGAATTCAGTTTGATCATTTTATCAACGCCATTTTTGATTTTTCTGTAATAAGGCCCAATTAGCTCTATTTGAATAACCCTAATTGAGTGCCTGTATTAACATTTTAAAACTTAGAAGAACACACAGGATACCAACTATCTTCTTAAGTGTTTTACTCGGGAAATAGTCAGCGCAACGAACGCCAAGGCTAGTCGTGAAATAACTACTAATGGAGAAGCTAATCATAGCTGGCAGATATATGTACCCTAAAATTAAACTGTCCCAGTCTGTGTTTCCCCAGCCATTTAACATGTACCCGAGGCTTCCAGACAGCGCAATAGGAAAACCTATGGCAGCAGATGTGCCGATAGCACGTTTTACCTCAAAATTTTGCTGGACAAGATAAGGGATGATCAAACCCGCACCACTTATTGAGACAAGTGCTGAAACCGAACCAACCACGGAACCAATAGCGATATTACCAACGGCTCTATGTGGATTTTGGTTGTACTCATGCTCTGTGTTTCGAAACATTTTATAAGCAATGTACAACATAAATACGCTGAAAAAACCCGCTAAATAGGCCCCCTGTAGATAGGATGCTACGAATGTAGCGCAAAATGTACCAACTAAAACTCCACATAACATTTTGATCACCATGATTGAGTCAACATTCTTTTTTTTGTAGTGAGCGCGCATGCTCCCCAGTGTTGTGATAATCATAGAAGCCATGGACGTTCCTAATGCTAGGTGAATCACTTCATTATTAGCTACTCCTTGTATTGAGAATAGAAACGCAAAAATAGGAACAGCCATTCCTCCCCCTCCTACTCCAACGAGCCCTGCAAGGAAACCAACCCCTAAACCTGCAGCTATGTAATATAAGATAAAGATAGGTTCGCTCATAATGGCTCCGCTTTTAATCAGTATGTTAGTTGCGGAAATGTTACGTGAAAGCTAACCTGTCATGGTAACGTTAATTGGACAATAAACAATGAATAGTGGCCAACCGTGAAGTGCGAAAAGCAAGGAACAAACTGTGATTACAGTGAATGGGAAAATGGTGCAACATTAATAGTCAAGGAGTGGCAACATGAACGAAGTGATTTTAATCATTTAGATAAACGGCCGCATAACTGGCACACGCATTATCGAGGCCAGCTACTCTGTATAGATCAAGGGCTGATACAAGTTAAAACTGATGAAGGGACTTGGGTATTACCGCCCCACCGTGCTGGATGGATACCACCAGGTGCGATGCACAGTGTGTATTTTTGCGGGTCTTTAAAGGGGCGATCACTGCTATTTACCCCTGAGAGTTGCAATCAGTTTCCAACCAAACCTTGCGTGATCGAAATGAGGGATGTCTTGAAAGCCCTGTCGAGCAGAGCATCCACCTGGAGTAAAACCGAGGAACTTTCTGCTCAAAATTTACGAATCCTTGCCGTTATTTCTGATGAAATCTGCAAAAGCCCTCACGAATCACTTTATTTTCCACAGCCTAAAGATCCACGGCTACAAAAGGTAACCCAAGCGATTTTAATTGATCCAAGCAGTAAGAACCCTGTCGAGCATTGGGCAAGTATAGGAGCTATTTCATCTCGAACATTAAGAAGGTTGATTCGGAATGAGTTAAATATGAGTTTTAACGAATGGCGGCAACAAATACTGCTAATACATTCGTTAGAAATGATGGCGCGCGGGGAGTCAGTTGGAGATGTTGCGTATGCTCTTGGTTATGCAACGCCAAGTAATTTTATCGCAATGTTTCGTCGGGTTTATGGTGAATCACCCACGCGTTACTTTTCCAACCGTGGCATATAATGACCACACCCATTTAATTCATGGCAACTTCCATCTCAAAGCACCTTCTATCTAAATAGAGTCCTTTTTATCAACACTTTACCATTGATGACTAATCATTCGATTCTCCTATGACAAGTGCCTGAGCAAGTGTGCCGTTCTAAAGCCATTACAACAGATGATCTCGCAGCTCTTTTTCAATCTGTAGGCTCATAGCCTCCGTATTTTATGTTATTTTTGCACGTCTAGGTTTGCTTGACGCTGTAGGTGTTCAATGAATATTGGCACCTTTTTCGCTATGTGTTTTCTAGAAGCATAAAAGGCATACAACACTAGGTCTTCAGGTTTGTATTCAAGTTCCATAACTTCCAGATAGCCAGCATCTATTTCATCGCGACAGAATTCGGCAGGGAGTATCGCAAACCCCAATCCAGCCAATGCGCCTGCTTTAGCAAGCTGCCCACTGTTGACCTTAAACGCAGATTGCACCCTTTGCGTGATAAGTTCACCTGTTAAGGATTTGAAAACCCAAGGAGTCCCGTTCAATGCGGTAAAACTGTTAATGCAAGGTACGTGTTTCAAGTCGGTAATCTTGAAAGGTCTAAGGGATGTTTTCAGAAGTTTAGGAGCCACTACAACAGCACTTGGCCAGCGTTTGATCTCCTTGGCTATCCAATTATTGTCTTCGAGCTTCCCTCGGTGAAAACTCAGAATAACGTCAAAGCCGTCCACAAAGTCTTCTTTAGGGCTGATGTTCGTATCACAACACAATGAAATGGAAGGGTGCTGGGTACAAAAAGAAACGACAGCTTGGGCTAACTCCGGTGAATCTGGCATGAGTACGTTGAGCTGCCCCATCACCTCACGAGAATGTTGTGTGACCTCCTCAAGCGCATCATTGAGTTTATCCAACAGAGGCTGAGTTCGCAGATAGAGGTGTTCCCCTGCTTCTGTCGACGCAATTCGGCGAGTCGTTCTATCGAATAATCGAACGTCTAGTTGCTCTTCTAACAAAGCGATGTGGCGACTGACGTTTGAGGTCGGCAAACATAAAAACTCCGCCGCTTTTTTAAAACTATTGTTCTCATAAACACAGTGAAAGCTTTTAAGCCACTGTTGGTCAATTTTTTCAAGCATTACATCAACTCCTCCTATCTCACCAGCCCCACACATCCCATTAAATGGGATTATAAAGTCAATATTAGACACTTTATTACCAATAACAGGCTTATACAATGCTAATCACTAGAGCGATTAGAATAAGGTCTCGCCATGAGCTGGTTAGAAAAACTGTTAGATAAAAAGAAGTTAATAAGTACACGTAAGACATCAATCCCCGAAGGGGTATGGACCAAATGCCCATCCTGTGATCAGGTCCTTTACCGCATTGCCCTTAAGGAGAACCTGGAGGTGTGCCCTAAATGTGAACACCACATGCGAATGACAGCACGTCTTCGTTTGGATACATTTTTAGATAAAGGCGAAAGAACTGAGTTAGGCAAACAACATGAGCCGAAAGATTTACTCAATTTTAAAGACAATAAACGCTACACAGAGCGCCTTGCCCTAACCCAAAAAAGCACAGGCGAAAAAGATGCATTAGTCGCAATGCAAGGAGAGCTGCTCGGAATGCCTGTTGTGGCGTGCGCTTTCGAGTTTTCTTTTATGGCAGGATCTATGGGATCGGTTGTCGGTGCTCGATTTGTGGACGCTGTTAATCAAGCAATTGCATCAAACTGTGCACTGGTTTGCTTTTCCGCGTGTGGTGGTGCCCGCATGCAAGAGTCACTGATGGCGTTAATGCAAATGGCAAAAACAAGCGCGGCTTTAAAGCGACTATCCGAAGCCAGATTGCCTTATATTTCAGTATTAACCGATCAAACCTTTGGCGGTGTCTCGGCCAGTTTAGCAATGCTTGGTGACATCAATATTGGTGAACCCAAAGCGCGAATTGGGTTTGCAGGGCGAAGAGTGATTGAACAAACAGTACGAGAAAAATTGCCTGATGATTTTCAACAAAGTGAATTCTTACTAGAGCATGGCGCTTTAGATATGATTGTTGATAGACGTGATATGCGTAAACGTGCCGCCAGACTCATCGCGATGATGACCAACACACAAATTCAAGCTTAAGATTAGCAAGCTATTCCGTAATTTATCTTTGCTCCTTTTTGAAGTAAACCGTATCCTATTACATGTCATTAGATTACTGTACTTACACTAGCCTCTTATGGTTAAAATGCCTTTGGGTACACACGATAAAATTATAAATACTCGCGGCCGTTGTCAGAGAGACTCTCCATTTAAAACGAAAAGACTTACTATGAATTTTGATATCAATGCACTGAAACACCACCAACTAGTCGAAGATGGTCAACTAGAAGGGTGTTACATTCATCAGCCAGTACAAGGCAGTCAACAAGACGATAAGGCGGTTTTAGAAGAGCGCCAAGCGCTGGAAAGCCAAGGATATAAAGTCGTTCAAGTTAAAGCAAAAGGCGGAACAACTACGTTTGCCGAGGCTATGCAAGAGCTTGCGAAAAAGACAGGCCACCAGCCAAAATAGTAAGCAACTTGGTAAACCAGTATGGTCACTAGGTTCTATATCGAGAAAGCACCCTACCGACGATTGAGTCAGCAGGGTGCTTTTTTATTTACGGCCTTTTAACTGACTGAGCTTACAAGTTTTTCTTACTGACCTAAGTCATTGAGTAAGCTGACTGAAATTCGGCAAGCTCTTCACAAACCTTTGGTGTACATCCATATAGGTTTGCATATAGATTTCATCGATACTGTCACCACTCGGGAAACTCGATGAGAAGTCGGCATGCTTGTGGTCAATCGACAATTTAGCAGCCTCGATAATATGAGCAATGAACATTCGAGGGTCTTCCAAGCCAATCGAGATACGCATTGTAGTCGGTTTAATGCCAGCTTCATTAAGCGCTTCATCACTGAGCTCTGAATGCGTGGTCAGTGCTGGGCACAAGGCCACGGTGTTGGTTTGCCCTAAGCTCACTTGCATACCGATTGCGGGCTCAAGCATGTCGAAGAACTGTTTGAACCCATCTCGATTGATTGGCGCACGATTGCCGTTACCTTCCATATCGATAGTAAACAGCGCTGCTGGTAGCCCTAAGTACATGTTGTTCTGGCAATGTTCATAGTTATCACTGTCTGGCAAAGCTGGACACGACACATTGATGTCTGGGTGAGCATCAAAAATCTTCGCGAGAGTCAGGGTGTTGATGGTCTTTTGCACCACACGCATCTCATAGGTTTTCATACCATTGAGCACTTCAAACGCTTTGTCTGCGTCTAAGAACGCGCCTTTAATGTAATACACATTCCAAAACAGGGTTTCCTTCCATGGAATGATTGCCTCATCACCGTTAGGTTTAGTAAAGGTGACCTCCTCCCCTTTTGGCACAAACATGGTCTCGTTACGGCCAATCACGACTCCAGCGGTTGTAATGCCTGAACCCGCCAGTTCTTTGGTGTAGGAATGAATGACATAATCAGGTCTTTCCATCACATCATCACGTTTTAATATTGGGTGAAGTAATGGCGTACCCACAGTCGAGTCGACAATCACGTCCCAACCACGAGAGTGACCAGCTTTACTGATGCTAGCAACATCTAACACGTAGCCATGTGGGTTACACGGTGACTCTAGGTATACGTAGATTTTCTTACCTGCGGCGAGGCGATCAGCGTATTTTTCGGCAACCTCATCAAGTCGAGTAGCAAACTCACTTCCGGAGTAGCCATCGACCCACTCTACCGCGACATTCAAGTTCGAAGGCTTGCCAAACCAATCTTCCAATAACTGATAAGAACCGCCGTAGATGTTGCGTGAGGCCAAAACAATGTCTTCATGCCCAAGTAAATGGCTCAACAACCCATCAATGGCCGCCATACCCGAGTTAAAGTTCCATGCGAGGTACTCGTTGGCTCTAGAACCGGCCTCAATATCAACCATATGATTAGCCAGTGAAATCGAGGTTGGGTTAAGCAGTCGAGAGTAAATATCGTGCAGCGGCTCTTTACCGTTGAAGGCGTCTTCAATCCACTCTGTACACGCAAACAAATAGGTCGCGGTGCGCGTAATCACAGGGCTTGCCGAGAAGATAGCCGCCACATTATCGAAGATAGGATACGCACCTTTAGAGGCAAAGTTACCATTGTTAGTAGCGATAGATTGGTAAGTGGCGCGCATTGGGTTTTGCAGATTATCAAGGATCTTCGCGATCTGGAATGACAAAAAACGTTTGGCGTTAAACCAAGCTATTCGGTCGCTTTTGTCGAGTTCTGAAAGTCCATCAACCGTCAATGCCCAAAGGTCGTGTGTCTTGGTGTTGGCTTGGTACAGCGTTGTAGCCAGTTCAATCAGCGTGATACCGTAATCACTATCTGGGTCGATACCAAAGTGTTTTGCTTGCTCAATGGCAAGGGCTTCTGCTTGTTCGTGTTTGGTCGTTTTACGCAGCGGGCTAAGTTGAGTTGACGTGTTCATAGTTCAATCCTTTGTTATACCTCCTTTAATTTTAGTGTTGTGCAGATATTGAAAATTGCGATTTGCGAAGTAAGACCTACACTTTGAGCAATAATATTGCTAAACAAATTCCAATATTGATGGAACATGCCAATGGACGAGATCGACAAGAAAATACTGGCTGAACTGCAAAGCAACGCACGGCTGACTAATCAAGAGTTGGCCGATCGAGTGGCGCTATCACCCTCTCCTTGTTTACGCCGAGTTCGAGCTCTGGAGAAACAAGGGATTATTCGCGGCTATCACGCCAGTGTTGACCAAGAAGCGTGTGGTCTGCCTGTGAATGTGTTTGTGTTGGTAAAGCTCGAAAAGCCGACTGAAGAAAACATGCGAGACTTTGAGCAACACATTGAGGTGATTGATGAAGTGTTGGAGTGCTTTTTGATGACAGGCAATCACGACTACCTGTTGCATGTAGTGAGCGAGTCACTCAAAAGCTACGAGCAGTTCATCCGTAAACAATTAACTCGCTTGCCCAATATCGCGTCTATTGAATCCAGCTTCGCCTTTGGCCAGGTAAAAACAAAGACCAAGCTGCCAGTGAGGTAAATGGAATGCCAGTATGTTATGGCTGGCATTCGTGTTAATACGACTACCTATGTATTACTGAGCATGAAATGTAGAACAAAGCTCCACACTCCCTAGTTACCGTACCACTTAGACGAAATGCAATAGATAACTAAAACCAAGAGCAGTCATCGTCGTCAAATAGCAAACATCATCCAAGTTGAAGCGCAAATTCATAAACGTAAATAGAGTCATAATATCCCCTTACTGTTAGTTCCCAGGAATAACTATTCAATCAATATGCCACTTATTTAAGCTTTTGATATAAAAGGATTAGGGCTTAGTTAGACCTAATCCTTCGAATCAGATGCACACCTTTGATGCAGTGGTTTCACCATTTTATAACGCAGATCACATAAAAAGCATCTCATCCGAGCTAGCCGACCAAGTTTCACTTAATCGCCATCATTGCCTTAGTGCGCACACAAAAAATTCACTAAAGAAGCGTATTTTTATTTTATCTTCCTGCCATTAAAAGGGTACATAGCTGATCTTCAACGCGATTTGGACGTATAGGCTCCTTAAAAAGGAAGGAAAACTATGGCCAACGTCTATGTCAGCATCGGAAGTAACATTAACCGAGAACACCACGTCACAGAGTCTCTCAAGGCATTGCACGACCGCTTTGCACCTCTGAATATTTCTAACTTCTACGATTGCGAGCCTGTTGGGTTTGAAGGGGATAACTTCCTTAACCTAGTCGTTGGATTCGAATGTGACCTGACTGTCGCAGAGCTGGTTAAGGTTCTACATCAAATCGAATCAGAGAACGATCGCCAGCGCCAAACCAAAGCGTATGCCTCACGTACGATGGATATCGACATCCTTCTTTATGGCAATCAAGTAGGCATTATCGATGGCGTAGAACTGCCGAGAGGCGAAATCACCGAGTACGCATTTGTGCTCAGGCCATTAGTTGATATTGCCGCGCAAGAACGTCACCCCACCCTAAATATCTCGTTTCAGCAACTCTGGGAAAGCTTCGATCAGCAGAGTCAGAAAACCGAACCCATCTCTTTCGAGCTCAGTTTCACTTAGCCTTTACACGACTAAAAAAAGAACGACTGCAACAGGAACAACTGTAAAAGGAACGACTGAAATCTTAATCGCGTGACTTTACTGATCTTTTCTTAAAACAAGTACGTAACTGACTTCACTTTCTAAGGATTGGACACTGTTATGAATCACAACGCCATTATCACCATTACGAACCTGAGACTAAGAACCTTCATCGGTTTCAACGAAGAAGAAAAGTCGAAGCAGCAAGACATCGTTATCAATGCAGAAATCCACTACCCCGCTAACAACCTTTGTCTCTCTGATGATGTGGACAACGCGCTTAACTACAAAAACATCTGTAAGAAGATTATTAAACACGTCGAATCCGGAAGGTTTTTGCTTTTGGAAAAGCTAACCAGCGACGTCCTCGGCATTTGTATCGACCATCCATGGGTGCGATACGCTCAAGTGAGAATCGACAAGCCTCATGCACTACGTTTTGCCGACTCTGTCTCGCTCACCCTGAGCTATGAAGCAGACAACGACAAGAATTCTTAAGGAGAGAGTCATGCTGAATACAGAAGCCGAAAAAGTAAGAGAAGCTTTGCTCGCAAAAGGACTTGAAACCCCAATGACTGCGAGCGAAATGAACCCCAACCAAAAGTACAACCGCATCAAAGGGCTTTTAACGGAAGTGGTGAGTACGCTTGGGTTGGATTTAACCGATGACAGCCTTGCTGAAACACCTCATCGCATTGCAAAGATGTACGTACATGAGATCTTTTCAGGGCTAGATTACAACAACTTTCCAAAAGTCAGTGTGATAGACAACAAAATGTCGGTTGATGAAATGGTTAAGGTATCAGACATCAACTTAACATCGACGTGCGAACATCACTTCATTACCATCGATGGTTTAGCGGAAGTGGCCTATATTCCTGAAAACAAGATTCTTGGGCTGTCTAAAATCAACCGTATTGTTCGATTCTTCGCCCAGCGCCCTCAAGTTCAAGAACGTCTTACCCAGCAGATCCTGGTCGCGATACAGACTTTGGTTGAAACAGAAAACGTGGCCGTGACGATTAAAGCAACCCACTATTGCGTTAAATCCAGAGGCGTCATGGATGCAAACTCTGAAACCTCAACAACCGCGCTCGGTGGCATTTTCAAAACTAATCCTCAAACCAGAGCTGAGTTTTTACGATGAGTGAAACGATACTAATAACCGGCGTGGGAAAAAGACTCGGCTTCGCACTGGCGCAGCAACTTTTAGCGGATGGATACAAAGTGGTTGGCACCTACCGCAGCGACTATCCTCACCTGCAACGATTGCGTGACACTGGAGCCGACTTGCAGCAGGTCGACTTTTATCAACAAAGCAGCCTAGAGCGTTTTCTTCATTATGTCGGCCAAGAATATAAGACACTCAGAGCCGTCATACACAATGCTTCCGACTGGAAACCCGAGAACAAGCAAGATCCCAGCGAAAATGCCTCACAAATCATGCATCAGATGATGACGATACACGCTACCGTGCCTTATCTGTTCAATTTAACACTCAAAGACCAACTGATGTCTGGTGATCAAACTTCAGACATCATCCACATCAGTGATTACGTTGCGGAAAAAGGCAGTAAAAAACACATCGCTTACGCCGCCAGTAAAGCGGCGCTCAACAACCTGACGTTGTCGTTTTCAGCAATGCTGGCTCCCAAGGTGAAAGTAAATACCATCTCCCCAGCCATGATTAAGTTTAATGATCATGACGATGAGGCATACAAAACCAAAGCACTGCAGAAAGCTCTGATACCCGCAGAAGCGGGCTTTGAGGAAATAATAGAGGGCATCAAGTTCGTTTTAGCCAGTCACTACATGACAGGAAGAACCTTGCACCTAGATGGCGGCAGGCATTTGAAGTAAAGGTATTGCATTTTCTTCTATCTAAAACGGCTGTAACCTGCCCATTAAAGTCGGTTGCCCAGTTTAGCTTGCGCCAAATGGTAACCTCTATCTATCATCTCTTGTGAGCGATAAAACTCTAAAGTGCCACAGGCATTACGTGGGATCTCAAGCGTGATATCGGCGGGGTAAGCGGCCAACTTTTGGCGAGCAATGGTCGATTGCATCGCATCAAATGCTTGGTTGGCAATATCGTAAAAAGCAAAGTTGAAGCTCATTTTGCTTTTTACACTGCTACCGAGATTATCGATAAAATGAACCACCTTCTCATGCAGCTTGCTCTCTTTTGTTGGCAGGGAAACCGGCATCACTTCCTGTTTAACCATTTCAGGTTCACCCCCTAAATTCACAGCCAGTGTAAAGTCTGTATTATCACCAAAGGTAGGCGCAATCGGTACGGGATTGAGAACGCCGCCATCAATCAGCACTTCTCCATTGATAACGTGAGGGGTCAAGAACAGTGGTAACGAGATAGAGGCACGAATAGCATCAAACAGAGAGCCTGATTGCAGCCAAACCTCTTTTTCATCGGCGACGTTAGCGGCAACGGCGGTATAAGGGATAGGCAGATCTTCAATTGAAATCTCACCGATCAGTCCACGCAGAGTGTCGATGATCTTGTCCCCTTTGAACATACCACTCGATTGCCATGAAAAGTCCAACAGCATCGCCATATCCCCTTGGTCGATACTGGTGACCCACTCTTCAAACTCATCCAACTTGCCCGCCGCGTAGACACCACCGATAAGTGCGCCAATTGAACAGCCAGAAATGGATTTTATCTGATAGCCATGCTCAACTAACCAACGGATGACTCCAACATGAACCAAGCCTCTTGCGCCACCACTGCCAAGTACAAGTGAGATCGTTTTTGCCATCGTATTAATCCTTTAGTTTTTAATTTTAGGGGAGCTAACTCGCCGATTTACCAATTCGCCAATCTCAATTCACTGAATTACTCTCAGTTCATTCGGGTAATAAAGGTTTGCTCGTCATCGACAAAAGCCACATAGTCGCCGTGGTAGATAAACACCCGACCACGCCCTTCAACGATACACGCAAGCTGTGGGTTCAAATCTTCTTCAAGATCTTTACTTTGATACGTGCCGGTATCGGTGATCACACCGCGGAGTGTCGGTAGAAATCCATAGCTGCGCTTGGCTTGATCAATCAGGCTCAATTCACTGGTGGTAGAAAAGTAAGATGGAATTGGACCAGCATCTTCGATAAACATCGGTTTGAGTTCTTCAAAAGCTGTAATCACCAGCCAGTCGATGCCGTTAACATGATGGATAAACATTGTTTATAAATACCTAGTTTCTCGATAATTCAGATGCGGGGATTCTATCATTATCAAGTACAGAACGTGGGAGAAATTAAGGAGCGACAAATAATCAGACACACACTATCTACAAAGCCTAATACTTGTCGACTTACTCTACGACTAATGTCTAACTGTCTGAGACTGTTTGTTTTTTTTGGTTTGATATAAGGTACTAACAACTAAATGTTAATGAATTTTTAATTATAAGTTGACGCATTGTTTGCGCTTCTGCGTGAGTCAATAACGTTTGTTGGAATAACACATCTTAGATGTGTGAGCGAAAGGAATCAGAATGAGCACTACTTTAGAGTCCGTAAATATACGACCAGATAAGCCTCAAACCAACGAGGACGAACTCACTTATGAACAACAACACAAACCAAGATCGGAATTTGAATCCCGCGAACAATATTTAGAGCATGAGTTACAAATCATGGCGCCTAAACGCTGGCGTCCCAATTTGCCGTTTAAAGATTATCGATTTGAGATAGAAGACACCATCCCAGCGATGGCCGCTACCATTGGTAAAGTGGTTATGGTGGGAGCGATTGCTGCCACCTTTGCCGGGGCGCTCGGGCTAAATGAAGGCTTTATTTTAGAAAACGTTCGTTATGAACTACTCATCGCCTCTGTTTTCATCATTCTATTCTCTGGCTTTTTATTGCCGACTGCTAACCTCGCCGGTACACACGGTCCACTCATCCCTTTAATTCCAATTGTCGTTGCAGCTGGCGGACACCCCATGGCCTTTGGGTTACTGATTGGCGCTTTTGGCCTCATCTTAGCCATCAGTAAAGGTGGCAGCATGTTGGCCAACCTCACCAGTAAAGGCGTGTGTGGCGGCTTATTGCTCTACCTCGGTTTTGTTGGAACCGCCTCTCAAGTTAAGAAACTGTTCGCTTGGGCTGAGGGAATCGGTATGAGCCATATCGCGTTTGTCGTGATCTTTTGCACCATTATCTTGTACGCGCTATTGGAACACTTCCGCAAACGTTGGTTAGCCGTCCCTCTTAGTTGCTTACTGGGTGGTACGATTGCGTTTGCCATGGGTGCGCCATTTGCTTTCCACACTGAGCCAGGCTTACCTAACATGAACCCTATGTATTGGTGGGGAGAAGATACAGGTTGGATGCTAGGCCTACCGACGATTGAACACTTCATGGTGGTATTGCCGTTTGCGATTTTAGCCGTCGCGATGTGGTCGCCAGATTTCTTAGGGCATCAAGTATTTCAAAAAATCAGCTATCCAGAACGTACCGAAAAAGTACATATGAACATTGACGACACCATGACCACGGCTTCGATTCGTCAAACGTTCGGTTCTCTGCTTGGCGGTACTAACTTTACGTCTTCATGGGGTACTTACATCGTACCGGCGGCGATTGCGAAACGCCCTATTCCTGCTGGCGCTTTGCTGACGGCTCTGTTCTGTATCATCGCCGCAGTTTGGGGCTACCCAATGGATCTAGCGATATGGCAACCCGTACTTTGTGTTGCGCTCATTGTTGGGGTATTTGTTCCGTTGCTAGAAGCTGGAATGGAAATGACGCGTGAAGGAAAAACCACGCAATCGGCAGCGATTGTTGTATTTTCTTCAGCGCTCGTTAACCCCGCATTTGGCTGGTCTCTCACCATGCTGTTAGATAACTTAGGCCTGATAGGTTGTAAAGAACGTAGCGGTAAACTGAGTAAAATGAGCCGTTGGGTGTTGCCTGGCATTATGTTTATTGTACTAAGTGGTGTGATGGCGTTGGTTGGTCTTCTACCAGGAGTACCAGCGATTATCCCAAGTTTTCGTTAACCTCTAAATAAGAGTTATTGAATATTTGGCCCTTGCTTTTATTAAGTTTTGGTCGGAATACAAAAGGCCTCGCACGCGCGAGGCCTTAGTTTAATAAAGATATATCTATTGCTGAATAACTTCGCACTTGGTTTCATCTAAACCAAGCCCTTTTGCAGTTAACTGACATTGCTCTTTAATGTCTGTTATCTGGTTCTCCCACTGCTGATCAAAAGATGGAAGTGAATTACTGTTGATAGTTGCGAAATACTGATCGCGCATTAATAAAAAGTTTGACCTAATAGCCTGTTGATCAGCATAAACCTTAACAGCCTTAGTGAGCAGCGTTGCGATATCTTTCGGGTCGTATGATATTGACTGTCGACCATCCTTATCTGCCCCACCGAGGGTAATTTGATACAAGATGTCATAATAATCACGCTGAATACGATGCACTTGTTTCTGATATCTATCGTAACTGGCTTCTTTTACGGCCTTGTTTAGCTTATCAATATTATCTTCCGTAAATTCATTAAGTATTTCAAAGGTATTGTTTTTTATTATTTCCGATTTGTCCTTCTGCGATTGCACAATAATTGAGTATGAAAGCTCATTGAGACGCAATGCCCTGCTCAATGCTAATTGTTTTGCTTGCGGTGAAATAACAAAGTTGATGATATCGTCCGCATTAGGCTTGGTGTTGGCGTACACTTCTTTAATATCAGTGACCTGTTTCACTTGAAAGTCGGACATAAGTGTTGAGTTAGTTAGTACATCTCCTTGTACAAATTTAGGTAAAGGCCTTGGAGCACACCCGATAACGGAATCTAGGGCTCTCGCGCCTAACGTAAGTTCGTTGCTAAAAACTTCAGTAAGTTGGTCGTTGTAAGGTTGGCACCAAGATTTGTCTGCAACTTCGTTTGTAGACACACACCCAGCGAGTAATAAAACGATTAGTGTTAGATACTTATACATAAGAAATCTCTTTATCTGACGTTGAATTTAAAGCCTCCCCACATGATGAAAGGTGCTGTTAAAGTTATTTTTATCAGTAAAGAGGTCATTACAGGTTAGATTAACCATTAACAGACAAGTGTGATACCTGTTGTACATTTAGCAGTGAAGATATAAATATTTCGTATGTTCGATACCTAGTTTGTATGTGACGTACATACCCCTCGAATGGAGTGACCCGATCTCTTGAGATATAAAAATGAGGGGGAGAACATTCTTTGCCGCTGAACATATAGCAGCACTTGTCACGATCGGTATTCAGTTCCTCCTTCTTTCCCGCTACCAACAAGAGGTTGGAGATGTAAACCAAGGGAAGGTTAGGAGGGGATTATCAGCCTACTCTCACGTACGACCGCCCTACCTCACTGACTTAACCGCTTTCATCAACGTTGTGTTGAACTGCTGTGGTTGCTCAAGCATTGGGAAGTGGCCTGAGTCTTCAATGTAGTAAATGCTGTAATCCTTGATGTGTTTCTTGTTCGCTTCTGAATCCGTTGGCCATAGGCGAGCGTTAACCAATATTACTGGCACATTCACGTTCTCATACACGCGGTGGGCTTCGCCTGTTACGTATTGACCTAGATAATGGCGGAACTGGTTTATCGCGATAGCTGGCGGTGCTGATGCCGTACGTAGTGACAACAAATAGATTATATTTGCCAATTCTATGACTATTATCAGATTAACAGCCTGAAGAATATACGAAACATTGCGCTATGCAATTGATTTATGCACATTGATTACCAGTACGATTACCAAGGTTAATCTATAGAATGAATCTAACTGACAAAACAACTTACGATATGTCTTCACACGGCTGTACAGCAAAAGTACATTCGATTTTGATTAACATAGAAAACATACATACCAGAGCAACAGAAATGATTTCTGTAATACAAGACGTGTGTTGGCTTAACGACCTTAGCCCAGTAGCAAAGCATTCGTATGAAGCTCGAGCAGAAAGAACCATTGCCAAAATGGTCAACAACATCCTAAATATGGTTGAAGACGAATTAACCGAGGATTTTGGGGAGTTCATGGTTTCAGCTTCGGCTCAAGATGCACTCGTAGAAGCTTTCGGGCATATAAAAGTACCGTTGGCTGAGTTATTAAAAGAGAAAATCTCGGGGAATCCCGGCTTTGACTTTCATACGGAGACTAATACCGAACTTGTCGCGTTCGGCGAAGCGAAATTTAGCGGAGGTAGTAACCCTTATAGAAATGCACTAGAGCAAATAGCAAAGTTTATTTCATTAAAAAAGGGAGATGCTGAGCTCGTTGATCTTCAAAATTTCGTATCTGAGGGGGCTATCAACAATGCTTTATCTAAAAGGTCTGCCTTCGTTGCTGCATTTTCTATAAACGGTAAAAAGCCTCAAGCTATAATGTCTAATGCCTTTAAAAGTCAATATCTAACTAACCTTTTACAGCAAGATGAAATCTATTTAATTGGAGTAACTGTCCGTGATAAATGATTTAATTAGAGGCGAATCTATTGAAGAAATTCTTAAGCACGCTTTATATGAGATCCATACAAATGGGCCAATCTCAGCTCTTACATTCGAGAAGCTAGCATACATTAAAAAATTCCATTCTGAGCAGTTCAAAAAGTACGAAAATAAGCTTATTTCAGCGACAGGATTATTTTATAAAACTGAAGAGCCCAAAAGTGTTCTTGAGGAGTTTTACTCAATTTATTCAAAATCAATCTATGATGAAGTTGGCCATACTTTTACAGCTACTCAAGCTAGCGCCTTTAGAGAGATAAAAAACAATAGATATTTTTCATTTTCTGCACCAACAAGTAGTGGTAAGTCATACTTATTTAGAGAACTAATCCGAAGTACTGAAAATGACATATTAATAATAGTCCCGTCTAGGGCTCTTATTGCTGAATATTACAATGAGGTTGTCAGTTTAGTTGACAAGGAAACTCTCGTACTTCAGTTTATTGAAAATATAAACACTTCAAAGTCAAACCGAAGAATATTTATAGTTACGCCAGAAAGAGCGTCAGAGATTCTCAAGTATAGTAATACTTTTAAGATAGACTTATTTCTAATGGACGAAGCCCAAATTTCAGAAGAAGATATTCGGGGAATGACATTTGATGCTCTAGTACGTAGGCTTGATAGAGCATTCCCGAATGCAAAAAAAGTATTTGCTCATCCTTTCGTCAACAACCCTGAAGCTCAGCTCAACAAGCATGGATTTTCACAACTGTCCTTGGCAAAAAATTATAATTTATATACAGCAGGAAAAATATTTATAACAATTGGACCTGACAAGAAATTTCAGTTTTTCTCACCTAATACTAAGTCGGAAAAAGTTAAAGTTGATGAAGATCTAGTAGGTAAAACTGTTGAGAAAGGAGGTTCACTTTTAGTTTATATATCAAAAAATAAAATATATGAAGGTCGACATTTAATTGACTTCCAAAAATATATAGACCTTTGTCCAATACTGACCGATCCTGCTGCAAATGTATTAATAGATAAATTAAAAAGTTTTATAGGAGCATCTACAGCACCTCGAAATGAAAAATACTCACTACTAATTGACTTAATGTCACGAGGGATCGTAATACATCATGGTTCGATGCCACTTAAAGCTCGCCTAATGGCAGAAGACTTTATACGAAAGGGCCATGCGAGAATTTGTTTTGCAACCTCTACCCTAGTACAAGGTATTAATATGCCTTTTGACGTGGTGTGGATTGACAACTTCAATAACATGACCCCTATTACTTTAAAGAATTTAATAGGACGCTCAGGCAGAACAACACAAACAAAGGGGCTATTTGATTTTGGATATACCGTAGTAAAACAATCAAATGTTGAAACATTTTCAAAACGATTTAGGGAAGCGGTAACTTTAAACGAAAGAAGTAAACTTGATTTAGAAATAGATGATATTGATGTCGATCTACGTGATTTAGCCGAATCTATTAAAAATGATACGTTTGATGGGGAGTTGCATCTACCAAGTGCGCAAATTGAACGAATAAAAAAATCAGACTTAGATAAAGAAATTAAGTATATCTTGAACAAGTTAATGAACGTCGACAAACCAATCACCGGGGGAGAATACTATTCACTGTCAGATAGCGTTAGAAAAAAAGTCAAGTCAAATTTTAAAAAGCTATACTCAATACACCTTCGAAGAACATCATTAAATAAAGCTGAAGCCTCTGTATTAAGTGCTGCTATCCCAATTATGCTTTGGCATATCCAAGGAAGATCATTTGCGGAAATAGTATCTCTAAGATACAGTTTTCTATCTCAAAAAGACAAACAAAGACAAATATTCTCCCGTATAAAGAAGCAGGAAATTAGCGCAGAGCAAGGGAGTGCTGAGATAAAAGGACTTAAAGTTAGATATTCTCCAATAGCAGCTTCAATACCAAATACTAAGCTAAAAGGAGCATCTCTATTTGGAGAGTATCAATCAGTAAAAGATATCGATTACGATATCGTTATATATGACACTTACGACTACCTAGATAAGGTTGTTTCATTATCAATGAATGATCCTATCTCAGCGGCACTTGAAATTCATTTTGAAAAAACCAAAGATTTACGGGCGATTTATTTACAAAACTATCTTAGATATGGCACTAACGATGATACGGAAATCTGGCTTATTAGATATGGATTTTCATTTGAAGATATTTCTTGGTTGAAGCCTCATATTGAAAGTATCGATTCATCTAGTATTGTATTTAAAGACTCCATAGAAAACCTTTCTAAAGAACAAAACGAGCTAATTAAAAGATATATTTAGTTAATACCTATAATTTTTACAAAAAGGCCTCGCAATGCGAGGCCTTTGATTCTTCTATCTATCAAAAGAGATTAGTCACGAAGTGCTGCGCCGAATTTCTCTGAGATTGAAGCTACGATAGCATCTACTGAACCAGCGATGTCTGCACCTTCAAATGTATACCCTAGTGCTCGATGAACAGTACCATCGAAATATCAAGCAATTACTACACGTATGTTGATAATTCATTGATCAAGTTGAACCGTGGTATTTTTCCCCCACTGACGTGGGCTGCTAACTGAGCATTGTATGCTTCCATACACTTGGCGTATTGAGGTTCGCGAAGCTTTTCAACATCAACAAAGGTTTTTGTCACAACACGACCGACAAACGTGCATTTCACATCACTAGTCGATGCTGTAAACCACATTCCCAACAACTTTCCATTACTAATATATGGCAGCGCAGTATCAATTGAATTCAGTCCGGGAGTCCGCCATTTCTCGTGAATATTGATAATTTTTTGAGGTTCCCCAGTCAAAACATACTTAGTTTGTTCATGGATTGCTTTTGCAACAGCTTCTCTTGGACTCTTGGTTTTCAATCTTTGAATCAGACGTTGAATTGAATGTCTTGAAAATCTCATATCACTATCATAGATCGAGTATTTTCCATTAACTCTTGCTAAATATGCACCAGCAAACATTTCCTTTCTTTGGTCATACATTACAAACATAGCTAAACACTCTCTATCACCAATATAGAAGCCCGAAACATTTCCATTTTTAAAAACAGCTTTGGTTTTTTTCTGTAAGTTTTTCAAACCACCATGGCTAACGATATTAATACTACCTAAATTTTCAACACACTCTCGAGCCAACCTCTTCATTGCACCTCTAGCAAGAGACTCATCAATTGTAAGAGGATCAAGCTCTAACTTACCTATAACCTGTACCATTTTGATTCCTTTTCATACTCTAGAACACTAGCTAAGCTAAAGTGAATGATTCTGGCTAAGCCAAGTGCGACCAAACACTAGAACCAGGACTGATTCCGCTAGTCTTATTCTTAGGAAAGGCTCGACTGAGTGCTGTGGTAGCTGTTGTGTTATACACACTCACAGAGCGAACCCAGTCTGATACATAAGTTTCAAAGTTTGCATGGATTAAACGGTGGTCGGATAAGCAATATCCCGTTGAGCGATAAAAATGTCCGAGAGCAATAAGTAAGGCTCCCTTGATTTGAAAATCTTCCTTGTCATCTTTCAATGCATTCCAGCCTAGTTCTTTTATATACTCGGTATCCAAAGCCCAGTTTAAAATTGACCATTTTGCATTTATATTGATGCCGTCATGATTAAGCCCAGAATCAAAAGCATCTAACAAAGTAGATAAAACAATAGGCTTTAAATCTTGGTTTGGGTGATGTCGTTCAATAGTTGAACGGCTATGCTCAATTCCTGCAATGCCCGCATCACTTTCAATAAAGCTAATTAAAAATTGTCGAGCAAACTCTTTAGGGCTAACGGAAAGTTTGGATTGATTAGCATGGGAGTTTTGTAAAGCGTAATAGGAAGCAAAACCTGCTTTCTTCGAGGTCACTTCAAGAGCTTCAGAGTGAGATATACCTAACTCTTTCTTGAGGTGCTTTGCAGATTTTTTAACGTTGGAAATGAATGAGGATGTTATAAGTTTTGACATTGTCTTATTTCTCCATGCGAAAGCTGCGTCAATTCACCCCTAATTTCACTTTTCCGCAAATGGTAATAAGATCAAAGTTATATTGTTTACTTTTGCATGGTTCTCGAAAGAATTCGCCTAGTTGGGGTGGGCAAGCTTCCACAAAGCTTGAGCAAAAAATATCTCAGCCAGAATTCTGAGTCAACAAACTTTAATGTAATTTATCTAATGTACTTTAAACAAATTGTTATTTAGTGCGCTACGTCACTAGTTCTCAAAAAACAAAAAGGCCTCGCAATACGAGGCCTTTGGTTTTCTATCTATCAGAAGAAATTAGTCGCGAAGTGCTGCGCCGAATTTCTCTGAGATTGAAGCTACGATAGCATCTACTGAACCAGCGATGTCTGCATCTTCTAGTGTGCGCTCTACAGACTGTAGGCTAAGTGCGATTGCTAGGCTCTTCTTACCTTCTTCAACGCCTTGACCAACGTATACGTCGAACAGTTTAGCACCTGTTAGGAATTCGCCACCAGCAGCGATACACGCTTCAACGATGTCGCCAGAAGCTACTGCTTCGTCAACAACAACGGCGATATCACGACGGTTTGCAGGGAACTTAGATACGGCTACTGCTTCTGGAAGCACGCGAGTGTTGATAGCTGCCCATTCGATTTCGAATACGATAGTGCGGCCGTTAAGACCAAACTTACGCTCTAGTTCTGGGTGAACAGTACCAATGATACCCACTTCTTTGCCGTTAGCCATAATCACTGCTGATTGACCCGGGTGAAGTGCTGGGTTGCGCTCTTTTGCTTCAGAAGAAAGGGCTTTGAAGCTGTATGCGATTTCGTTTGCAGAAAGCTCAAGAACGGCTTCTAGGTCACCTTTAAGATCGAAGAAATCTACAGTGTTAGTTGCAATGTCCCAGTGCTCTTCGCCACGAGTACCAGAGATAACGCCCGCAAGCATCATTTCTTGGCGCATGCCGTTTTCAGCAGTTGCTTCAGGGATGAAACGTAGGCCTGATTCGAATAGACGAACGCGAGACTGTTGACGCTTCTGGTTGTGAACAACTGTGTTTAGAAGACCTTGGATTAGACCAAGACGCATTGCTGACATGTCCGCAGAGATTGGGAATGGCAGGATTAGCGGCTCAACACCAGGTACAACAAGTTTTTGCTGTTCTGGTTCTACGAAGCTGTATGTGATTGCTTCGTGGTAGCCACGGTCTACAAGAAGGTCACGAACGCGCTTAAGCGGTTGGTCAGCTTCTTTGTGGTCATTCATTTTAAGTGCCGCTTTAGGCGCTTGGTTTGGAATGTTATCGTAACCGTAGATACGACCTACTTCTTCAATTAGGTCTTGCTCGATTGCGATATCAAAACGCCAAGATGGAGACGTTGCCGTCCAACCAGCATCAGTGCTTTCAACTTCACAACCTAGGCGAGTAAGAATTTCCACTACGTCTGTAGATGGGATTTCGTGACCTAGTAGGCTGTCTAGCTTAGCGCGACGTAGAGCAACTACGTTTGCTTTAGGAAGATCAGCTTCAGATTCGCTGCCGTTTACTGGCGCAACTTCACCACCGCAGATTTCAACTAGAAGCTGTGTTGCACGCTCCATTGCTGCTGCTTGAAGTGTTGAATCAACACCACGTTCGAAACGTAGAGAAGAATCTGTGTGAAGGCCGTAAGCACGTGCGCGACCACGGATGTGATCCGGTGCGAAGAATGCTGCTTCAAGAAGTACGTCTGTCGTTTCAGTCGTAACACCTGAATCTTGACCGCCAAAAATACCAGCGATTGCTAGTGCTTTGTTGTGGTCAGCGATAACAAGTGTGTTGCTGTTTAGTTCAGCTTCGTTGCCATCTAGAAGTGTTAGCTTTTCGCCCTGCTCTGCTAGACGAACCACGATACCGCCTTCGATCTTAGCCAGATCAAATGCGTGCATTGGTTGGCCTTGCTCTAGCATCACGTAGTTTGTGATGTCTACAACTGGGTCGATTGAACGGATACCACAACGGCGCAGTTTCTCTTGCATCCAGATTGGAGATTCCGCTTTCACGTTTACGTTCTTAACCACACGGCCAAGGTAACGTGGACAAGCATCCGTTGCTTTGATTTCAACAGATACTGTGTCTTCAATGCTTGCTGCAACAGCTTCAACTGTTGGCTCTGTAACGTCTGCGCGGTTTAGTACGCCAACTTCACGAGCAAGGCCACGGATGCTGAAGCAGTCTGCGCGGTTTGCTGTTAGGTCTACGTCGATAGTTACGTCGTTAAGCTCTAGAAGCTCACGAACGTCCATACCTAGCGTTGTGCCTTCTGGCAGCTCAAGGATGCCATCAGACTCTACGTCGATACCTAGCTCAGAGAAAGAACAAAGCATGCCGTGCGATGGAACGCCACGTAGTTTTGCTTTCTTGATTTTGAAGTCACCAGGAAGTACTGCGCCAACTGTTGCTACTGCTACCGTTAGGCCAAGACGACAGTTAGATGCACCACATACGATGTCTAACAGCTCTTTATTACCGTCTGCATCAACAGCGCCGATATCAATTTTAGTTACTTGTAGTTTGTCTGCGTCTGGGTGCTGACCGCACTCAACCACTTTACCTACTTTAACGCCGGTGAATTCACCTGCAACAGGTTCTACATCGTCAACTTCCAAACCAGCCATAGTGATTTGGTGAGCTAGCTCTTCGCTGTTAATTGCAGGTTTAACCCACTCGCGTAGCCAAGATTCACTGAATTTCATAGTTTTGACTGCCCCGGATTACTTGAATTGTTTAAGGAAACGAAGGTCGTTCTCGAAGAACGCACGAAGGTCATTTACGCCGTAACGAAGCATCGTTAGACGCTCTACACCCATACCGAATGCAAAACCAGAGTATTTCTCAGGGTCGATGCCAACAGAGCGAAGTACGTTAGGGTGAACCATGCCACAACCTAGAACTTCTAGCCATTTGCCATCTTTACGTTTCACGTCAACTTCAGCTGAAGGCTCTGTGAACGGGAAGAATGAAGGACGGAAACGCACTTCAACTTCTTCTTCAAAGAAGTTGCAAAGGAAATCGTTAAGAATGCCTTTAAGTTGTGCGAAGTTTACGTTCTCATCAACTAACATACCTTCCACTTGGTGGAACATTGGCGTGTGAGTTTGATCGTAGTCGTTACGGTAAACACGACCCGGAGCAATGAAGCGGAATGGCGGTTTGCCGTTTTCCATCGTACGGATTTGAACACCAGAAGTGTGCGTACGTAGCATTAGATCAGGGTTGAAGAAGAAAGTATCGTGATCAGTACGAGCTGGGTGATCGTCTGCGATGTTTAGTGCATCAAAGTTGTGGAATGCATCTTCGATCTCAGGGCCAGACTCAGTGCTAAAGCCAAGCTCACCAAAGAACTGTTCGATACGCTCAACTGTGCGAGTAACTGGGTGAAGACCACCGTTCTCAATGCGACGACCTGGTAGGCTCACATCGATAGTTTCTTCAGCTAGTTTCGCTTCAAGCTCTGCACGTTGAAGTGCGTCTTTGCGAGCTGCGATCGCTTGTTGAACAGCACCTTTCGCTTTGTTGATCTCTTGACCAGCAGTGCGACGCTCTTCAGGTGGAAGTTTACCTAGGCTTTGTAGTTGAAGAGTGAGTTCACCCTTCTTACCTAAATACTGAACTCGCACTTCATCAAGTGCGACTAACGAATCTGCTGTATCAATAGCAGTCGTTGCATTAGCAATGATCTCTTCTAGATGTTGCATCATTTCCTCATCTACCAGTTGGTAGTGTCCGTATCGGATGATTAGTTTTTTAGATAGCTACACATAGTAATCAAACACGCAACTAATGCCAAATTGAATCGCTAAAAGAACAAGTTATTGACTAAAAACACGGCAAATTTAACAGGACATTAATGAGGAGTAGGAAGAAGTAGAACAATTACAGGTTCCACTTCTTAATTTGGAAATGACCTGAAGGCTAGATCTGAATCGAACAAACGCTGTTCTTCCCCGCATCTTTCGCTAGATAAACGGACTCGTCAGCCGCTTTAATCAATTCATTCATGGTTTCGAATTCTTGGGTCATTTCAGCCACACCGACACTGATGCTGCCAATCCAAGCTTGGTTACCGGTTTCAACCTCTAATTCAGACACTTTCTGTCGCGTCGTTTCTGCGATGTGCATGCCACCATTAAGATCGGTATCTGGGCAAATCACCAAGAACTCATCGCCCCCTAATCGACACACAATATCATCGTTGCGAAACCTATTTTTCAGCTCGTTCGCGAGGGTTTGTAACACCAAGTCACCAGCATCATGTCCACAAGTGTCATTAATGCGCTTAAAGTGGTCGGCATCGATCATAATGCACACCAAAGGCATGCCAAATTCTTTCGATTCTTGCCAATGCAAAGCTAACTGCTTAAAAGCACAACGACGGTTAGGTAATTTAGTGAGTGAATCGGTTAACGAGAGCTCTTCGAGTTTCTTGTTCGCTCGTTTCAATTCTGCGGTACGTTCTTCGACTTTGTCTTCGAGTACTTGATTGAACCGTAACAACTGTTTGTTTCGTTCAGAAACTTGTTCGAATAAGCCTTTAAGCGCGGCCAGTAAAGGGATGGTTGAAGAGTCTTGCTGCTTTTCTTCTGCTTCAAAGGCTTGTTGAGGTGTTGCGCCCTCTTCTATCGCGGCCACTTGTCGCGCCATGTTTTGGTCGATGCCAAGGATGTGGTAAGCAAGCCAATGGATGAGGAAGTCCAGTAGCTGACGTGCTGATGCCTGATCTTCTTCCAAGATGAAGGCTTGCATGCTGTAGATGTCTTGCATAAACACGCGATGCACTTTGATGTGTTCTTCGATGTGTAAGTCATAAACTCCGCACCCTCTCATCAAAGACTCTTCTTCTTTAAAGTGAAACTCAGCATAACTTGTGAGATCAAGTAAAGCGATGCGAATGTCTTCGACTGAGATAGTATTCTCAGACAGCAGGTTTCCGTAGTGGTTGATAAAACCAACAAGGTATTGATGTTGTTCGTCTACGACACCAATACCTGTTTCAAAGTTTTTATCCCAATTAAATGAATTCATAAATTCCTTAGGGCCGATACCACCAGCACAATTTGCATGAATATTCGGAGATTATAGATGCTCGAAAATACAACCATTTTACCTATAGGGCTATTCGATTATTTGATCCATTTTATAAAAAGACGACTTTGAACATTCTAAATATAATTCATCTTAAATTTGAGACGCTCCCCTTAACAAGAGCGCCCCACGAATCCAACATTAACTGATTTGAAACGCTAACTTTTTGTAAATACTAAAAATAGTATTCCAACGCCAATTCAACAAAGTCATCCTTGCGAGCAAAGAACAATAAGTCTTCAGCGGTTTCGTTTTCAAACAACCAAGCGTTCAGTCGCCACTTGAGATTGTTATTGATACGGCTCGACGCTTCGAGTTTTGCACTGTAGACATCGCTGTTATCTAAGTCTTGAGTGATGCCTGTTAATACCTCGGTTCCGTCTACATCGTTTAAGGCGAAACGCGCACCAAGGAACACATCGTTTTGGCCGATGGTTTGGGCGTTATTGCCTCGGCTGTCATACAAGTATTCAGCAATGAAGCCGATGTCCCAATGCGACTCTAGCGCCCCAACCCACGTGTATTCAAAGCCTGTCGCCACGCCAGTGTGGTTGTCGTAGCTGTCGCGATAAATGCTTTCTAGCTTCCACAACCAATCGCCAATAATGCCCTGTACATCAAGCCCGAAATGCTGCATTTGTGCGTAATAGGGCTTAAGCTTATTGCCTTCCACACGGTAATAAGGGTCGCGATTTGTGCCGCCTAAGTAGCTTAAACCGACATCCCAATCGCCGTACATTTGGCTATAACGCAATGCCACATCAACATGCTTTTCTTCTCTTGAAGATTCGTAAAGCGCATCGTCCGATACTGGCACAGTGGGCCTTAAGCGCCCGTCTTCCCCTGCGAAGGTACGTTCACGAAAATACGGAAGCAACATGGCGTCTATGGTTCCCCAGACTTTTATCGAGGTGAAGTGCACCATCGGCTGACCTAGTTTGGATTCACCATTGACCGATTCAATGGCATCGGTTTGGTTTACCACATCGACCAAGTGCGCCGATTCGGTTACGCCCCAGAACACTTTACTAACGCCCGCTCTCAGTTCGTAGTCATCCCAATACGTTAGGTACAGGGCTTCACGAATGTCACCATGGGTTCGCTCGTCGTCTTCACTGTCTAGGCGGTAAAAGGGCGTAAAGGTAAAGCTGCCATTACCCTCTTCTTGCTCCCAATAAAACTCTGGTTGTAACACCAGTGAGCTTTGCCCTTTATCTTGCCCTTGTAAACCGTCGCTAAAGAACTGCCTGTGTTCAAGGTTAACCTGCCCTGCTAGCTGTGGGGTGACCTGTTCTACGAACTCAGAGCTAAACCCACCTGCCACACATGGCAACGACACCTGCATAAGCCCCATGGTCACCACCAAGGTTAAAGATAACTGCGTTCCTGTTGACACAATCCTTTTCATATTTTTGCCTTACTTTGCACGTTTGAGTGTGTTTTTTTGGAAATCTTTGTCCTTAAGACCGGTCTGGAACGCTAAATCTGTCGTGGTTAATACCGTACTTTTGCCTGTTTGGTGGTTTTGCATCGACATGGTATGAGCACGCCAGTATTGGTTTAGGTATTGTTGGTAGTCTTGGAACGACAGGGTTTTGAGCAGTGCGCCTTTACGGTCGTAAAACTCAACCTGAACGGGGCGGTAATATTGTTGATCGAGCCATACTTTCTGCTTGGTGTAGCCTGAATTTTTGTCGGTCGGCACTTGCTCTAAAACAAAGGTGTCCACGCCTTCAATTTTGGCGTCTTCAATATAGTTGAAGGTGTATTTTTCTAGCTCGAACGAGCTTAAGTCTTCATAAGCAAATTCACTGCCCATGAACGGGCCAGACTTGTTACGTGAAGAGATGCGTTTTACACGTTTCAAGGCAGGCAGATACAACCATTGGTCGTCTGATTTATTAATGTGCGAATGGTTTAAGAAAGCCGTGCCTTTTACGTCGCGTGGCTCATCAAAAATGGTCAGCCCTTTGTCGCCATCTTCATCAACCTCTAACGACTTCAATCGCATTAGGCGCGTACTGCTTTCGCCCTGTTTGTTGCGAAGTAGCATTTCCATTGTCGCGACAGAATCCCCCCACCCCATATCGACAGCTTTGCGTTGTTCGGCAATTTCTAGGCCTTTCGCTGGGTCTGCTAACGCCGGGAAAGCCGCAAACGCGCTCATTGTTATCAATGACGTTATTAGTGCTTTCTTTGTAATAGAATGTTTAATACTTTTCATAAATCTCTCCTTGAGTCAGCCCATCGCAGCAGGCTGACGATTCCTTATTTGGTCGACGTAGACAGTTCGCCAGTTGGGTTAGATTGCGCTGTTGTGGACAGCTCTGGTTTATACTGGGGTTTATCGGAATAGTGGGTTTGTTTGTCGAAGATCATCAGCAAGCTTGGTAGCAAGATGAAGTCGACCACCAGCGCAATAAAGATCACAATCGCGCTGAGTAAGCCCATGTCGGAATTGAGTCTGAAGCTCGACATCGCCAGTACAGAGAAACCAGCGACAAGCACAACAGTGGTGATCCACAATGCACGGCCAACGGTGTGGAAGGCATAACGAACCGCTTCCTCCGCTGATTTCCCTTCCAATCGTGCACGTTGGTATTTACTTAAGAAATGCACAGCATCATCAACCACGATACCCAAAGTAAGGGTGACTACGACCGACAATCCAAGGTTGATTTCACCAGAGATAAGCGCCCACAAACCAAAGCCAATAATTGCAGGGGCAATGTTTGGCACTAGGCTGATCACGCCTAAGCGAACCGAGCGCAATGCAAATATCATCAGACCAGAGATAAGCACTAAGGTGATTGGCAGAGTCGAAAGCATGCTCGCCATGTTGGTTTCGCCGATATGAGCAAACATCAATGATGGGCTCGACGCGACCACTTCATATTGCGGCGCGTTGGCTGCAAACCATGAGTAGATGCGTTCTTCGAGTTCAACCAGTTCCACGCTGCCTAGGTTATCGACCGTGAGCACCATTTTGATCGATGACTTATCGACGTTGATCTGGTTGTTCAAGTCCAAGCCATAAGGAAGAGACATCTCATAAAGCAGTAAGTATTGCGCAGCTAGCTCGCGGTTAAGTGGCAATTGGTAATAGCTCTCGTCATCGCCGTGCATGTTCTTGTTCAAACGCATGTAAACATCGGAAAGCGTTGCCACATGGTCGGTTTCTGGTTGAACACGCAGCCACTCAGTAAAGTCACCAATCGCTTGCAAGAACACAGGATCAGCTATCGCTTGAGACTCGTTGGTTTTCACTGCAATACTGATGGTCGTCATGCCGCTTACAGTCTGTTCCATGAAGTCGGCTGCTTGTCTGAATTCGCTTGAGGTATCGAAATACTTCACCGATTCATCATTCACTTTGTTCAAAGGAATTAACGCCGCAGCGCTGACAATCACAAGAGTTGAAACAGGCAGTAGCGCTTTACGGTGAGTCACCACAAAGTCGCCTAACTTATCCATAAAGGTCACTTTGCTTTGTGCCGCTTCATTCGTTGGTAAAGTCTTAACTGGTAGCAGTTTTAGCAGCGCAGGTAGCATAGTCACGGATAGCAAACACGCTATCATCACACCCAATGCCGATAAGTTACCAAAGTCACGCAACACCGGGGAATCCGACATGTTCATCATCAAGAAGCCTATCGCAGTAGTAACAGACGTTATCAAAATCGGCATCGCATTCAGCTTGATGCTGTATTGAATGGCTTGTGTTTTCTCCATCCCGCGTTGCATGGCTTGTCTCATGGTCACAATCACGTGAACACAGTCGGCAACGGCAAGGGTTAATACTAACGTTGGAACATTGACCGTTGCCGTGCTAAGGAACATCCCTGCCCAGCCAGATAGCCCCATGGTCGCCACAATCGACGAGATAATCACAAGTAAGGTTGCAACCACACTAAAAAATGAGCGCAGCATAAAGGTCAGGAACACCAACACCACCAACAGCATTAATGGCACGAGCGTTGCGCTGTCTTCCTGAGCCGACATCATAAAGGCGTCATTCATGGCAATGATGCCCGCTTTGTGGAACTCGACATGTGGATAATCGGCTTGGTACTTGGCAAGCATGGTGTTGATGGCCGCGATCACTTCTTGCACTTCCGCGGTTTCATCCACTTCAGGTAATTGCACGGTCACGTTAACAATAGTCACGTCACCAGACGCTGATACCAACGCATTCTTGAGCAGCGGCTCGTTAAGGGCAATCTGTTTAACTTTGGCGATTCGCTCTGGTGTATGCTCGTACCCTTCATACAACAGATCTTCCACCAAGAGGTCGTCTTCAATGGCTTCAGTGTGCTGATAATTGGCAAGTGAATCGACACGGCTTGAGTACGGGGTCTGCCACGCATCGAGCGTAAGGTTTTGAATTAAGGTGAGGGTTTCCGGGGTGAAGACATTGCCATTTTCAGGCGCGACAACAATCGCGAGGTTGTCAGTTTTCGCAAAGGTGGTTTGGATTTCTTCGAACGCCATCAACTGTTTGTTGTTGCCTTCGAAGAAGATGTTGTAGTCCCCTCTGAAGTAGAGGTTCTTTGCCCCTAATGCAGAGAGCACAATGATTGAAAGAACCACCAGCAGAACGATAAACGAACGCTTGGTAGGCATTGAGTACCAACCGTTATTTAGATTCACGTTATCTAAGTTACTGCTATCTGAGCGGCTACGGCTTAGATTAGGGATTTCTAAAGCGGGCTTCTGGCTGTCATGCTCCATCACAGTCTCCATTTGTGACGATTCGTCATATTTGTGTCATAAAAAATCAGCCAAAGCTGACACAGACACAATTCTTAGTCATACGTTCAAGAAAACCAAAACTACACTTGGTCAAATTTACGTTATGACGAATCGTCACAAATGGTTATTAATAAACCCACATGAGTGGGCTTAATGGAAGCTTATCGACCTACTGATTCTAAGTAAGCAATTTCTTCACTGAACAATTCCTGCTCTACACGACGCCAGGTTTTTCGGTAATCCCAATCGCTAGAAAGGGGTTGCCAGTTTAGGCCATCTAGAAGCATATTTGCGTTATGTAATACTGAATACGGGTCTTGTAACCGCTTGATACAACGACTGTTTGATGCGTTCTGTGACAAGGCATTTGAACCGAATGCGATTGACCAGTTTGCAAACACGATGGCATCTGAACCCACACCAGAAGAGAACTTTAGGTCACCCGCTTCTACTGCTTGGTTAACCATAGAGTCGGCTTGTTCAATCACCAGCTCTTCCAGTTCGTTCATCTCGGTAACGCGTGCACTAGACGCTTTCTCTAGTACCCACGGGCTTTTCGCCATGATCGCACAAGTTGATAGTACCGGTTCCATGCGAGCATAGATTCGGTAAGCAACGTGTAGTGCGACGATCTTTTCACGTGTGTTGCCTTCAAACTCTCCAGAGCGAGCAAACATCAATGCCTCGGCCTTTAAGGAGTGAATACACAAGGCTAAAACCACGTCTTCTTTGCTGCAAAAGTGATTGTATATCGTACCTTTAGAATAACAGCTCGCGGCCGTTAGCTTATCCATTGTGAGGTTTCCGAACCCTTGTTCTCGAACCAGGTCTTTTGCTAACAACATCAATTCTACTTCTCGATCTGCGATAGACTGCTGCTTTTTAGACAACACGCCTTTGCAACCAAAGATACCTTGTTTATCGCCTTTACAACTAAAGCCAAACATAATTTCTCAGTCCATATATGAGCTTAGCCGTTATCTAAGCTTCGCCAGTATTTAAAACGCTCCTATTAAATATATTAACACGAATGATAAATTCATGTAGCTAACCATTTTATGACGCTTCGTCATTTCTGACTTATCGTCATAATAGCGCAAATATCGACCATATCAAGATATTTTGTAAATTAGATACAATTAATGAATAGATGGATAAATAGATAAGAAAACAATCAATAGTCAGTATAGAGGGAAGATAGACACGTTCATGAGAGGATAAGACGAAAATTAGAAGCGCATTCTAAAATGCTAGTGGACCACGTTACTTTAAGCCTTGGTGCAGAATCAGCCCCCAAAATACGACCGTAAACCTCATCTTTAGCCATCTTTTTACCGAGAATGAATTAGTGTAGGCTTACTTTTTGGGGCAGACCTCTCCTTATGGTTAATATTTGGCTTACTAATGCCGTTTTTTGTTAAGTTGCTATAAATTCAGTTAGGGGTGACTTACAATGGTGGCAACGATTTACCTTTATTGAGAACGCTATCTTGAGCGCCAAATATTCTTATTTAGCTTGGCAAGTGAATACTTCTAGCCCAGCAGAAAAGCTTGTTTTATTGATGCTTGCAGACGGTGCTGATGAGTGCGGCTACACCAATGTGTGCTTACAATCAGCAAGTCAGCTTTGTGCTCTCTCTACCTTTGGTTTGGCCGACTGTCTTAAATGCTTGGTCGACCAAGGCTTTCTCGATAAAATAAAAGTAGATTATCGAGACAAAAAAGAGATTCACGTTTTCAAAATGCTCATTGAGCAAGCACAAGAGCAAGCTCAGGTTGATGTTGAAGCGCAACCGCTCAATAGCATACCAGTGTATTCTACTGCACCAGCACCAGCACCAGCACCTAAGTTTCAACCTGCGCCGGCGCCAATGCAAAATATGCAGCAAGCCCCTCGCCCACAAGGCCGAGGCTCAATGAACAGCAATACTGTTTCAACTCATGATCTCAACGAAGAAGAGATACCATCATGGGCAGAACGTGCGTTTAAGTTCTCCGGCTTGTCCGGTGACCATAGTTTAGTATGGAAGAAATTTGTCCTCTGGTATAAAGCCAAAGCCAATGAATTAATGCCATTATCTCGGATTGAATCCAAGCTGCAGTACTGGCTAGTTAACGAGAAGCAAAATGAAAGACAGAACCAGAAAACCTCTCAATATTCAGGAAATGCAGGACAAGCTCAAGGAAATGGGTATCGACAAAAGCTTAGCCCATCTGAACGCTTCAGGCAGCAGCTCATCCAAAAAGGCAAAAAGCCAACCTTCTGAGCCAGAGCCGAAAGTTCAACGTGAAGCTCCAGTAGTACCTGAAGTAATTGAAAATCAAAGTACCGAAGTGAAAGTAGCGGCGGGACAAGCTGCAGACTCAGGTGCGTCTCAACAAGTGCCTGTTGTTGATCAAGATCCTGCAGAATTGGAGTTAACAGATTGGTGTATTCACGTGTTCGGCTCTTTTTTGAGCGTATACGAAACACAATGGGAATATCAATACGGCAGTGAGCCGAGCGGTAAGTTTATTGAATTTGCTAACTCTGTCGATTCAGACGGCCTAAACCGTGTGCTAATGCACTGCCATGAACGTATTCAACTTGGCAACAGCTGGCCGCCGCAAATGGGCGAGCTTTGGATCCTAAAAGACTCTTTGACTGAAGAGGAATTATTGGATAGCCGTATTCGAGTGTTATCGCGCGGTGGTGTGAACAAGATTGAGAAGTGGTTAATCCAAAACAAGCTGTACGATTTAAAACGCACAGCTGAAAACAAGCTCGATGGCCTGTTCAAAAAATACTACTTAGAAGCGAAACGTTTAGATGAAAAAGGTATGCTTGACACCGAGTTACCAGATTACCTTCTTACCGCTAACTCCGTAAAGAACCTGAACGATTTAAAACGCGAAGAGTACGAAAGCAAACACGGTAAAGCGATTAACCCAAGAATTCAGAAGATTCTGAACAGTAAAAAGTAACCGCCCTTCCGTTATCGATTTAGAGTGCCGTTGATTGTAAGAAAATACAGTCTATCGTAAAAAGTGCAGTAGCTATTACACGGTTAACAGATACAAAAATGCCAGCTATCAAGCTGGCATTTTTTATGAATTCTTACGAACTCTTTAACAAATATCCGTGACCAACGGTAAGTCCGTCACTGACTGCAAGTCATTATAGCAGGTGGATAGTTGCGTTTAGAGAGAAAACGCCTGAGTCGTCATCTTTCATTTTGAAGTTTTGGTAGCTAGCGCCTACAGATAGTGGGCCAAAAATAAAGTACTCAGCGCCTACACCGTACATGATATCTACATCGTCTTGTTTGAAGCCGTCAGCTTTCAGCTCGTATGAATGAAGACCACCTTTCGCGTATACGTGAAGAGGACCGAAATCGATACTTGGTTTGATCGCTAGGTATGCCGTGCTTGCATCTAGGTTACTACGAACCGTGTTGCCATATTTTACGCTATCGAAAGAACCTAGATCCCAGTAACCCGCTTCAACACCGATTAATGGTAGAATACCAGTACCCACGTGGATACCCATCGCAGTTTCTTCTTCATTGCCTAATGAGTTTTGACCACCCATTACACCACCATATACCCATGAATCAGCCATTGCTGTTGAAGATGCACCTAGCAGTGCTAGTGCCAATAACGTTTTTTTCATATTCGACCTTTTCGTCCTAATGGCCGACCTTAAGTGGTAATAAATTGCCACCAAGTCGCCCTGTATGTATTAACTATTCAATTAGTAATGCAATAAAGCAAGATTTATACCCAAACCTTGCCATTGCGTCTAGCTTTATTCTTTTAGCAAGCATCAATCGCGTTTTTAACACGCTTATCTGACACCGGGTAAGGCGTACCAAGCTGCTGAGCGAAGAAGCTTACACGAAGCTCTTCTATCATCCAACGCACCTCTTTCACGTTTTCTGGAACCGCAATCCCCTTTGGAATCTTATTCAGCAGCTCTTTGTAATCGTTCATTACTGACTCAACTTTGATCATGTGTAAGCGATCTTTGTTCGGGTCAATAGGCAGCTTCTCCATGCGGCGTTCTATCGCCTTCATATAGCGTAGAATATCTGGCAAGCGTTTCCATCCACATTCTGTGGCAAACCCCTTAAAAATCAAATCTTCTACTTGAGCTTTTATGTCAGAGAGAGCGAATGCCATTGAAAGATCAACGCGTCCTTTCAGCTTCTTGCTGATGCTGAATGCCGTAGTTAAAATGGTTTCAACCTGCTGAGCAATCTCAACAACGGTGTCACCCAGCTCTGCACGCACGTGTTCTTTCAGAGCTTCAAACTGTTCTGGCTCCCAAACCAAACCGCCCTTCTCTTCAATCAGCTTATCAATACCACAAGCGATACAGTCGTCGATCAAATCAAGCACCTGTCCGTATGGGTTGAAGTACAAGCCAAGTTTCGATTTATTCGGCAGGTTCGAGTGCAAGTATTTAATCGGAGATGGCACGTTCAACAAGATCAAACGACGCTGACCCGATTTCATTGCCGAGATCTGCTCTTGCTCGGTTTCGAACAGTTTGATCTCTACGCTGTCTTTGGTGTCCACCAACGCTGGAAAAGCTTTCACATCGTAGCCACCACGCTTTTGTTGGTAGACTTTTGGCAATTCGCCAAAGCTCCAAGTGTGCAGGTTCTGCTGTTCGATGTCATCGTCTGCCACTTTAGAAAGCGTTTCTTGAACCTTGTCTTTCAGGCTCTCTTTCAACTCATGCAGATCTTTCTGTTCTTTCAGCTTGCGCTTGCGATGGTCCACAGCACGGAATGTTACCTTTAAGTGCTCTGGTATCTGGTCTAACTTCCAGTCTTCACGCACTACTTCCACACCTGTCATGCGGCGCAGCTCTTTCTCAAGAGAGTCCAACAGTGGTGCTTCAAGTGGTGTAACACGAGCTAAGAACGCATCGGCGTAGTTTGGCGCAGGCACGAAGTTACGACGTAGCGTTTTAGGTAGCGACTTAATCAGGCTAATCACTAGCTCTTGACGTAAGCCTGGGATCTGCCAATCAAAACCGTTCTGGTCGATTTGGTTCAAGATAGGCAGCGGAATGTGTACCGTTACACCATCGTTGTCGTCGCCCGGCTCAAATTGGTAGCTCAGCTTCAGCTTAATGCCGTTTTGGTGCCAGAAGTTTGGGTAATCCAGATCGGTAACGTGGCTTGCATCGCCTCGGAACAGCATCGACTTTTCGAAGTTGAGCAGGTCAGGCGTTTTCTGGCTAGTCTTCTTCCACCATGTATCAAAGTGGCGGCCTGAAACCGCCTCTTCACCTACACGTTGGTCATAGAAATCGAACAACTCATCATCATCGATCAAGATGTCACGACGACGCGATTTGTGCTCTAGCTCCTCTACTTCTTGTAGAAGCTTACGGTTCTGCTTGAAGAAGGCGTGTTTGGTTTCCCACTCACCTTCTACTAATGCGCTACGCACAAACAACTCACGACTGACGGTGGCATCAATCGCTCCGTAGTTCACCAAACGTTTCGGAATGATTGGGATTCCGTAAAGCATCACTTTCTCGTGAGCCATTACTGCCGCTTGCTTCTTCGACCAGTGTGGTTCGCTGTAGCTGCGCTTGATCAGATGTTTCGCCAAAGGTTCAATCCATTCCGGTTGAATCTTGGCGATAACACGACCCCAAAGTTTTGAGGTTTCCACCAGCTCAGCAGACATGATCCATTTAGGTTGTTTCTTAAATAGGCCAGACGCAGGGAAGATATGGAAGCGCGCATTACGAGCACCTTGATATTCATTCTTCTCTTGGTCTTTCATACCGATGTGCGAAAGCAAACCTGATAGCAGCGACATGTGAATACCATCGTAGCTGCCCGGTTCGTCGTTCAACTTGGTATCTAGTTCACGCATTGCTTGGTGAATTTGGAAATACACATCTTGCCATTCACGAATACGTAAATAGTTCAGATAATCTTGTTTACACTGTTTGCGGAACTGGTTGCTCGACAGCGCTTTTTGTTGCTGCTTAATGTAATCCCATAGGTTCACAAACGTGATGAAGTCAGACTCTTTATCGAAGAAGCGCTTGTGCTTGTCATCAGACGATTGTTGCTTATCTGATGGACGCTCACGCGGATCTTGAATCGACAATGCAGACGCAATAACCATCACTTCGTGCAGGCAACGGTTGCTTGGCGCTTCAATCACCATACGTGCTAAACGTGGATCGATAGGTAGCTTCGCCAGCTTACGACCAATCGCCGTTAGCTTCTTCTTATCGTCGCCTTGATTCTTGTTTTTGTTCGCGGCGGGCTCGGCTGTCGCGATCGCACCCAGCTCTTCAAGCAGCCTTACACCATCTTGAATGTTGCGCTTATCTGGCGCTTCAACAAATGGGAAGGCTTGAATGTCGCCTAGACCTAAGGCTGTCATCTGAAGGATAACGGATGCTAGGTTAGTACGAAGAATCTCTGGATCGGTAAACTCTGGACGTGACTCGAAATCTTCCTCAGAGTACAAACGAATACAGATACCTTCCGCAACACGACCACAACGACCTTTACGCTGGTTTGCACTGGCTTGAGACACAGGTTCAATCGGTAGGCGTTGTACCTTGGTACGATAACTGTATCGGCTGATACGTGCCGTACCTGGGTCGATCACGTATTTGATGCCAGGAACGGTTAACGAGGTTTCTGCCACGTTAGTCGCCAGAACGATACGTCGACCAGTGTGGGACTGGAAGATACGGTTCTGTTCACCCGCCGACAAGCGCGCATACAACGGAACAACCTCCGTATCTCGCAAGTTACGCTTATTTAGCGCATCTGCGGTATCACGAATTTCTCGCTCACCGTTCATGAAGATCAAGATATCGCCAGAACCTTCATCACACAGCTCATCAACCGCTTCAAAAATGCCTTCGATTTGATCGCGGTCTGAATCACTTTCATCCCCCCCTAATGGGCGGTAACGCGTATCAACTGGGTAGGTACGGCCAGAAACTTCAATGATAGGCGCATTGTTGAAGTGCTTAGAGAAACGCTCTGGGTCGATGGTTGCCGACGTGATGATCACTTTGAGATCGGGACGCTTTGGCAGCAACTCTTTCAGGTAACCCATGATGAAGTCGATGTTCAGGCTACGTTCGTGCGCTTCATCGATGATGATGGTGTCGTACTGATTTAAGAAACGGTCGTGTTGAATCTCCGCCAGTAGAATACCGTCGGTCATCAATTTGATTTGGGTGTTATCAGAAATCTGGTCGTTGAATCGAACCTTATAACCAACAAACTCACCCAGTTGTGTTTCCATCTCTTCAGCAATACGGTTCGCAACCGAACGCGCCGCAAGACGACGAGGCTGAGTGTGACCAATTAGGCCAAAGCGGCCACGGCCAAGCTCAGAACAGATTTTTGGTAACTGAGTGGTTTTACCCGAGCCTGTTTCACCCGCCACGATAACCACTTGGTTTTCAGCAATGGCTTTCGCGATGTCTTCGCGCTTTTGGCTGACGGGGAGAATCTCTGGATATTCAATCGTTGGTTTTTGTGCAGCACGATGGGTTGCCGTCATCATCGACTTGGCAATATCTAATGCGATTTCATCGAAAACAGCATGCTTAGATTGTTCATTCTTAATGCGGCTTGCACCAGAGATACGCTTACTTAAACGGAAGCGGTCGCGCATCATGCACTCATTTAAGGCCTTACGAAGAGAGGCTGGGCTATTTTGAGATGCGCTAGCTTTAGGTGCTTGCTGCTTTGGTTTTTGGTTTTGTTTTGGGTTTTGCTTAGCTTGATTTGCAGAGGAATCAGGTGTCGCGTTTGAATTCGCGGCATGGCTTTGATTCGCAGTATGGTTGTTTTTGTCTGCTTTTTCCGGAGACGAAGTCACAGCGTGTCCTATTCTTTCTCTTATATAAACTCGCGCGATTGTACCACAAGTATTCAATAAAAAAGCCTGAGGGCTATGTGAAAACTGCGCTAACGTTTAAAAACTCAGCGATTCCACAGCAGCTGTCAGGCTTCTTATCTCAGGTCCAATCAACACCTAAATCAATCGTTAAAACTCATATTGGAAATAAACGGTGTTGTAGTTACTGCCACCTTTGATTCGACCAAACTGAGAGGCGTTTTCAAAGATCGCCGAGCGATGGTGTAATGAATAACCGAACCATAAGTTGTTCAAATCGTTGTTACCAATTAAATCACCCACATTCACATCGAATGAGAAGTCTAGGTAGTTCAACAAGTGACTTGCGGTGTAACCTTTGCGATCCATCTCAGAGCCTTCGATGTAGGTAATCGAATCGATGTACGACATACCTTCTGCGACACCAAATCGCCACTGTGTCGGCCAGTCAAACGTGTAGTAGGCTTTGATCGCAATGATGTATTCCGTACTGCTCGATTGCACATCTGCACTCCAGTGGTGCGCAATACCCGGCGTTAGGTAGATGTCCAACGGGAAACCAAACACTTCGTCAGTTAAAGGGTGACCATAGAAGAAGGATGTAAGCTGATTGTTGTATTCGTCTTTCTCACCGTTGAAAGTGATGATTTCACCAATGTTCGATGGCGTTGCCCAGCCGTGAGCAACACGCAGATAAGGTGCGTTACTTAGCTTAGGTTTTGGAGCCTTCTCTTTGTCGTTGAAGAAACCAAAGCCAAGGTAGAGTTCACCTTGATAACGGTCTTCCACAATTGAAGAATCGTAAGCATTATCGTCCAATCGAGTCACGCTGGTCGAACCCAATAGATAAAGGTTTGAAAATACATGATAACGCGCTTCTACGCCGACATTTAGGTCAACACCTGCACCAATGGCTTCATTAGATGCTGAGTAGTATTCGCTATTGAAGTCGGCACTTTTATAACGCAGCGTCGCGCTTGGAGAGAATTCCCAATCGCCCGTTTCATACTTGGCTTTCACACGCAGATTACCGTGGAAGTTATACTCACTGTCACTCATAATTTCCGTCTCGACAGCCCATTGCTCATCAAGTCGGTAAGTGAGTTGAGTACCAAAATCGGCGGTATCGCCCTCAATGGCGTTTTGCTCTGAAGCTGGGATATCAATAAAACGCATACGAGAAATAGCGTTAAATGACCACTTTTCATCTTCGGTTTGGTACAGGTATGCCCCCATTTCAGTTCCGTCAATAAACACGTAATCGTTCTTGAAGAATAACATCGGGACAAATGAGTTAACCGACTGATCGCCCCCATAAGTGTCGTAAGGAATGCTCGCGGTTCGGAACATTGCAGCAATGCCCCATTCTTGCTCTTCCGCAGCCCACGCCACGCTGTTACCTAAAAAAGCGTTACTTAATAAAACCGCCCCATACGAGATGAGCTTCGGTGAAAATTTGTGCTTCATTCTTGTTTAATTACTCTTTGTAATAAATATTGTGTTACTGAATAGACATTTCTTAGTCATTCCGGCTAACTAATTTTAGGTTTGAACAGCATTGACCGTTACAATGAAGGATATTCTCGGTCAAATGAAAGTATTGTGAAAGTTTCAGAATTACAAAACATTATAAACCACTTACCCAGTGATTCCGACCCAGATATCGTTATGGGTGAGGAGTGGTTACCAGAGCGATTGGTCAACACAAAGTTAGACGGTGAATTGCTGTTTCTGGAATTCGATAATGCCCCCGAAGAAAACCAAGGGGACGACGAAGGCCGTGGTTTTGTTGAGCACGAAATTTCGATGATTCGAGAGAAGCTTGAGCAAGTCTTAGACGACCCTTCCGATACCCAGACTAAAGCCGATGCCCTATTGGCGATATTTCTCATGGGCCATGAACTTTCTAGCTCAGAAGTTATCGAAGTCCTTGAGATGGCAGAGTCTGAGGTAGCAGAGCAAGAGGTAATAGAGTCTGAAATTTCAGAATTAGAAATATCGACTCTCGAAGCTAACGAACCTGAAACACCAGAACTCGGCACCTCTGCGCTTGAAACAAAAAAACTCAACGACACACCTCCAACGATTTAGGAACCGTTTTGAAACGCTCGACGACATCATCTCTTCCATTTTTACTTGCTGGCCCGATTTTAAGAAAAACGACGGCAACTGAAGTCGTACTCTGGATAGTGACTAGCTCACCGCTTACTGGCACAACCAAACTATTCAATGCAGGACAAGAGGCGCCTTTTTATACGTCGCAACTCGATGAACAAGAATCGATTCAAGTGGGTGCACATGCTTGGGTAACCTTGATTCATTTACAAGGTGAGTTTCCAACCAACGTTCCGTTGGAATACCAAATAAAGACTGAGCAAGGTTCGTTAACCGACCTGGCACCTCATTTGGTTTACACAGACAGACGAACCAACAATGACAGCCCTCGGATCGAATTTAAGATATCGACAGCGGCTGACTACATCTTGCATGGCTCTTGTCGCAACCCCCATCACCCAAGTAAAGATAGTCTCGTTGCGGCTGACAACAAAGTCGCACAACAAACGGTGCTTGAGCGACCAGATATATTGATGATGAGCGGAGATCAGATCTATGCCGATCACGTCGCAGGCCCAACGCTTGATGCCATACAACAGGTGATTCAATTACTTGGACTTGCTAGTGAGAATTTGCCAACCGATTCGCAAGCTAGCGATATAAAAAGTAGCGAAATGTTGTTTATGAGTGAATATCACTTGTACCGACGCCATCACCTTTTACCACACCACAAAAGTTCCGATTCTCTACTCGATAAGATATTTCCAAGTCGCGGAGTTCCAATCTTCAGTTCGACTGATTGTGAAAACCACTTAGTCACCTTGTCTGAATTCATTGCTATGTACTTACTGGTTTGGTCCCCAACGCTATGGGAATACATCAACCGTGAGCGATTAATAGAAAACGATTTCACACAAGGCGGCAATAAATTAACGCCTGCAGAGCAACAAAAGTGGCGTGATGAAAGTATCATCATTGACGACTTCATAGCTGGCCTGCCGCAAGTGCAGCGCCTGTTCGCTCATATACCAACATACATGATCTTCGATGACCACGATGTCACCGATGATTGGAACCTTACTGTTGGTTGGGAACACGCGGTGGATCAAAACCAATTCGCCACGCAAGTAATTGGTAACGGCCTTGCTGCTTATTGGATGTGTCAAGGATGGGGCAATAAACCTGAAAGCTTCAATCAGGAGTTTATAGAACAAGCTAGGGAGCTCTTTCAGCATCAAACTCATAATAAAATTGATGATAGCGCCACCGCCCCCTTGATTTACAACATAGATCCAGAGAAACACCAAGCGTTTATCGAGGTACTCAGTCGCTTTGAAGAGTGGCACTACACGATAGATTCTTCCCCAAAGGTTATCGTTCTGGACACTCGAACACGCCGTTGGCGCTCTGAATCTAGAATGAATAAACCTTCCGGTTTAATGGACTGGGAAGCGTTAATTGAATTCCAACATCAGTTACTTAATCAAGAGAAAGTCGTCATCGTTTCTGCTGCACCTATGTTTGGGGTTAAGTTCATTGAAACGCTGCAAAAGATGATGACCACGCTAGGCAAGCCACTGGTAATTGATGCTGAAAACTGGATGGCTCACCCTGGTAGCGCCAACACGCTGATCAGTATTTTTACGCATACTAAAACACCAACCAACTTTGTCGTTCTTTCTGGCGATGTGCACTACTCCTTTGCTTACGACATTAAGCTTAGGTATCGCCGAAACAGTCCGAACATTTACCAAATCACGTGCAGCGGGATCAAAAATCATTTTCCTGATCCACTGCTTAAATTCTGTGATGCTTGGGACCGGTTGTTATACAGCCCGCGTTCGATTCTTAACTATTTCACCAAGCGTAAACGCTTAAAAATTGAGAAACGAAGTCCAGATAATCAGACCTTTTATCGCCTTTCAAACCGCAGCGCTATTGGTGAGTTAAAGTTAGACAGTGACGGTAAACCACAGTCAATCACGACATTAGGCAGTGATGGTAAAGTCACACGCTTCCCTGAGCCGGATTAAACAAGTGTTCCTTAGCTCTCGCTTATCCGTAATGTCAGCTTTGAGTAAAGATGCTTGCGATCACGCTCTGTAAACCCAATAGTTATATCTATCAGCGTTGCAAACTCGATATAAACATTCACTGGAGCTCGTTATGTTTAATTCTCTTACATCAATCTTCAAACAATTAATAGAAGGCCAAGACCTAAGCAAAAACCAAGTCGCATCACCCAATCTCGCCATCGCGAGTTTATTATGTGAAGTTGCGGGTGCCGACCACCAGATCGATGAATCGGAAAGAGTGGCTAAGCTTCAGCTAATTCAGCGCTTGCTGGGCTTAGATGAGGAGCAAGCAAAGGCGTTACTGGAACAAGCCGAGCCAAAAGTAGAACAATCGGTATCGCTGTATGATTACACATCTCAACTACGAGAATTGTCTCAGCAAGTAAGAATCGACTTAATAAAAGCGATGTGGGAAGTAGCGCATGCAGATGGTGAAATAGACCCAATTGAAGACTCTGTGATCCGTAAAACAGCAGAGCTACTCTACGTTGACCACAGTGATTTCATTAAAACGAAATTAAATGTAATTGGTAAAATTTAGCAAAAATGCGTTTCTATTAGCCTAAGCATTTCTATTAGCCTAAGCATCCGTCATCTGTCGCACTAAAAAGCACTGATTTGAAAGTAAGAAACAATGGTCTAATAGTCACAACAATTAAAGCATGGTCAGCGTTAGCTTCGCCAAGTTGTACGCGTCAACGTAACCGGAATGTTGGCGCCCTTCCCATTCAATGTTCTTAGCTTCTTGAGCGGCCCTGTGGCCAATGCGTTTGTCTTTCAATCTATTTTGAACACGATAAAGCGTTGCGATGTTTAAGAACTCGCTGAAAGGAGGTTCAATGCCTTTCTCTTTACACTCCTTGTGTAAGATGAGGTCATCGCGTCCCCACGCTGCGTAAATCTTGTTTGGACCACCAAAGTTCTTGATCATCGACTTGATGACAGACTCTAGCGGGCGGCCTTGCTTTTCAATTTTACGAGGTGTAATGCCCGTTAACTCGGCACAGAACAGAGAGACTTCGTCTTTCTCTGGCTTAACGTAGTATTGTGCGCGCTTCACGATAGTGCCGGATGCTAGGTCAATCTCAGCAAGACCAACTTCAATGATCTCCCCTGTTGTACCTACCCCGTCTTCGCTCCAACAGCACATTTCCAAATCGAAACACACCACTCGATTGTGATTCATACGTCGCCTAATTCTCTCGTCAAAAATTTCGTGAAATTGTACATGAGCCCAATAAAGAACTCGACCCCAGTTGCATCAAGTGCTCATTTAGCCTGCAATTGTGACTCGATTTCGGCCATTTGACTTACTGTGGTAGAGCATGCTGTCCGCTTTTTGCATGATCTCTTCAGAGTCCTCACCGCTACGAATGGCAGCACCAATACTTAAAGTACAACTCAGTTGTCGACCTTTATGTTCACAATGAGAGTGACTCACTGTGTTTCGAATGCATTCTAAGTAACGATTCAAAGCTTCATGATTCGAGATGCTAGAGATAATACAGAACTCATCACCGCCTAAACGGAACAGACCATCTCCTTGCTTCAGATTGACAGAAATCAGCTTGATAACATGAATAAGTAAAGCGTCGCCAGCCGGATGGCCGAATTGGTCATTAATACCTTTAAACTTATCAACATCAAACCCAATCAAACTAAAGGGCTGGTTTCGCTCAATGGCTTTGTCGAGCATTTTATTGAAAGCACGGCGGTTATAAATTTCGGTCAGGCTATCATGATTGGCTAAGAAACGAAGCTCTTCCGTTCTTTCATCAATCATTCGGTATAAACGCTCCTTCTCACGAATTTGTAAATTGACAATATAAGCAAGAAGCAGTGAGATGGTTGTACCAACAAAAGCAATACCCGCCAATACAAGATAACCATTAAAAGAGATGCATGAATCTATCTTGTAATCGACCGTCCATTGCCGGTTAGTCAAGGTGATTGTTTTTGTAATATGGTGTCCAGACACACCTTCGTAGCCGTCAGATTCAAATAAAATAGGAGCATCTTCTGATTCGAAGCCGTTATCGGTAACACGTACATAGACGTCTATATCTCCGATGGTTGATGCCAAAAGGTTATCAAAGTAGGCCGTCGTACGAACGATACCAATCACAACCCCCAATAAGTTGTCACTGTGATCCTCGAACACTGGATGGAAAACCAGCATCCCCCTTTTCGGCGTATCACTATCTAAACCGTCTTGCAGTAGGCGGACTTTGTCTGAAATATTAGCCTCACGCGTCTCTCTGATGTTATCAAGGATCAACTTAAAGCGTTCACGAGAAGAATAAAAACCCAATAGATCATTGTTTACTTGATCATTGGGGTAGATATCGGTCGCAATAAATGCGGGTTCACCACTCAAAACATAACCGTATGTTTTTGGGCCATGTTTAGGAATAGTAAACATTTTGTAGGATGGGTACTTCGCTACCATTTGTGCGGTATGTTCGGCGATATCTTCTACCGCCACTTTTTGCATCCATTGCAACCCAATCAAGCTTTTCGATCCATTAATCGTTTGCTCAGCAAAACGGTCAAATTTATCCCAGCCCTCTGGCTCAGAGGAATAGAAAAAATTAGCACCTGAACCTATATAAGCCACATCATTATCGATAAATGCTTTCAAGCTCAATGTTTGTTGCTTAGCAAAGCTATCCAAGTTCGTATTTAATGAATTATGTTGATTGATCGCGACTAGAACAAAACACAAGACCATTATCAAAAATGAAATCGAAAAGGCGACTAACGGCAGAGTTCGTTTTTTCAACCCCGTCATAGGGTCGATTGTATGGGGCATACAGTTTCCATTCATATTGATTGATTTGAAAGTATACACTGCCAGAATACTACTCTCTAATTATCTTGGCTTTAACAATGGGACAAAACTAACACTATTTACAAAGTGTGGACATTTACGACGAATAAACCAACAATTCTCGATTAAATTTCAAGCTAACTCGCTAAAAAGCCAATTTATTGAAAACATTTAATAAAGCCCTTAAGCCTTGAACATGCTAGTATCCACCCATATTTATAGCTTGAAAGAATCTATTTTTCCTTTGTATAAATGAGTTTTCTTTCCAACCTGTATATTCTACAAAACCAGCGAATATACCGTTAAATCAATCTTAAAGAGAAATCACTATGATCGTTGATTTGAACCTAATCCCACAGACGTTTGATATGCTTCACGCAGGCTTAACTGCATCAAGCGTTTTACTACTGTTAATTGCCGTTTCTCGTAAAACCAAAGTGGTTGAGAAAGTCATAGAAAAACCAGTAGAGAAGATCGTTGAAGTTGAAAAGCCAGTTGAAAAAATTGTCGAAGTAGAGAAAGTTGTTGAAGTTGAAAAAGTGATCGAAAAAGTCGTTGAAGTGGAATCTAAGCTGGCGACAGCGCCAACAGATTCAGCAATGCAACTTCTATCTATCATGCAACAAGAAGCGCGCTTAATCGACTTCCTACAAGAAGACCTAACTTCGTTCTCTGATGAAGAAGTTGGCGCAGCGGCTCGTGTTATTCACACTGGCGGCCAAAAAGTATTAGCAGACTACGTAACGCTTTCTCACATCCGCAGTGAAGATGAAGAAACGCGCATCACGGTAGCTGAAGGTTTCAATCCGCAAGAAATCCGCCTAACAGGCAATGTAACGGGTAACGCACCATTCAACGGCACGCTAGTTCACAAAGGTTGGAAAGCAACTGATATGAACCTACCTAAGCTTGCTGAGAATTACGATGCATCTGTGATTGCACCGGCTGAGGTGGAGCTATAATGGAACACCAAAGTCATTCAGCTCAAGAGCATTCACAAGAGCTATCTTCTCAAGAGCAACATCAAGCACCTAAGTTCAGTGTTGGTATCGATTTAGGTACTACACACTGCGTTTTGTCTTACATCGACACTACCAATGAAGACGCTCGCGTAGAGGTGATGCCAATCCCTCAACTGACGGCTCCAGGTACAGTAGAAACTCGCAGCCAACTTGGCTCGTTCCTATACCAGCCGCACGAACACGAAATGAATGCGGGTTCTCGCGTTCTTCCTTGGTCTTCTGAGCCTAAAGCCCTAGTAGGTGCTATTGCGCGTAACCTTGGTTCAAAAACCCCTATCCGTTTAGTAGCAAGTGCTAAATCTTGGCTATGCCACGGTGGTGTAAACCGTCGTGATGCATTCCTTCCTGCAGGTAGCCCTGATGAAGTGGAAAAGGTATCTCCGCTTAAGACTACTGAACTGTACCTTGAGCACCTTAAAGATGCTTGGAACCACGCAAACCCAGAACACAAACTGGCAGACCAAGATGTCACAATCACGGTTCCAGCTTCGTTTGATCCTGCTGCACGCGACCTAACAGCTGAAGCGGCACGTAATGTGGGGTTCACTCACTTAACGCTTCTTGAAGAGCCTCAAGCAGCACTTTACAGCTGGATCGATAACAGCGATGACAAGTGGCGTGACGAAGTCGACGTTGGCGACATCGTACTTGTTGTTGATATCGGTGGTGGTACTACCGACCTTTCGTTAGTTGAAGTCACTCAAGACGACGGCAACCTAAGCCTGAACCGTATTGCAGTAGGTGAACACATCCTACTTGGCGGCGACAACATGGACTTAGCGCTTGCTTACCGCTTGAAGATGAAACTGGCGCAAGACGGCAAAGAACTGGCACCTTGGCAAGTTCAAGCGATGACGCATGCTTGTCGCGATGCTAAAGAAGCGCTACTTAACGATGCTGAACTGCAATCTGTACCAATCGTAGTACCAAGCCGTGGTTCTAAACTGCTTGGCGCGACACTGAAAACAGAACTGACTCAGCAAGAAGTACAACAAACATTGGTTGATGGCTTCTTCCCACAAGTCGCTGTAACGGATCATCCGGTACAGAAAACACGTGGTGCACTGACTCAAATGGGTCTGCCTTATGCTCAAGATGCGGGCATCACTCGTCATATTGCCGCGTTCCTTTCTAAGCAAGCCAATGCGCTTTCTGGAAATAGCGAAGCCACTCAACAAGATTTCAACCCGTTTGCAAACATGCCCGGTATGCCCGGTACAGAAGCGCAAGGGTCAGAAGCGCCAGCGGCAGATTTCATCAAACCAACAGCGGTGCTGTTCAATGGTGGTGTTCTAAAATCTAATCTACTGGCTGATCGTCTTTCAGACACGATCAATGAATGGTTGATCAATGCTGATGCAGAATTTGCTAAACAGCTTTCAGGTTTAGACTTAGACCTAGCGGTTGCAAGTGGCGCTTCTTACTACGGCGCTGTACGTCGTGGTCAAGGCGTTCGGATCCGCGGTGGTATCGCATCTTCTTACTACGTAGGGATCGAGAGCGCGATGCCAGCAATTCCAGGTATGGCCCCTCCTATGGAAGCTCTGTGTGTTGCACCATTCGGTATGGAAGAAGGTTCAAGCGTTCAAGTGCCTAGCCAAGAATTCGGTCTAGTGATTGGTCAGCCTGTTCACTTCCAATTCTTCGGTTCAACGACACGCCGTGAAGATGAAGCGGGCACGCATCTTGATCACTGGGCACCAGAAGAGCTAGACGAGCTTCCGGAAATCCAAGTGACACTGCCTATATCTGAAGGCCGTCGCGAAGGTGAAGTGGTTCCGGTTACTTTGGCTTCTCGCGTTACTGAGCTAGGTACTCTATACCTAGAAGCGATTGCCACTGACAATGGTCAGAAATGGCACGTTGAGTTCGATGTTCGTGAAGACTCGAATAACGACTCAAACGAACAAGCATAATGAATCAACGGCACCTTAACGGGTGCCGTTACTTTATCAATGCGATTACCTAGCCCTGTATGAAAAGCATTTAGAAGACAATAATAAGACCAAGACTGTCAACACACTGGTCATCACTCTGGAAGAATAAGGTTTTGTATGGCATCTCCTCGTTTTTTAGTCGGCATTGACTTAGGCACAACCAACACTGTGGTTGCCTACTGTGAAATCAACGACGACCTACAACATGCTCCCGTTTCTCTTTTCGATATTGATCAACTCATCGGCCCCGGTGAAGTGGTTCGTAAGCCCCTACTTCCATCATTTCGTTATCACCCAGCACAAGGTCAAATCTCCCCTTCTGACCTAACCATGCCGTGGGAACCAAGCCCAGTAAAAGGCGATATCAAGAACGTTATCGTCGGTGAATGGGCACGTGAACTAGGCGCTAAGGTTGAAGGCCGCCAAGTATCGAGTGCCAAGAGTTGGTTATCGCACCAAGCGGTCGACCGTAGCTCAGACATCCTCCCTTGGGCTGGCGCAACTGATGTCGACAAAGTATCACCGGTTGTCGCGAGTGCGAGTTACCTGAATCACATTCGCCAAGCATGGAACTACCGTAACCCAAGCAACAAACTTGAAGACCAAGATGTTGTAGTGACAGTTCCTGCTTCCTTCGATGAGACAGCACGTAAGCTGACACTTGAAGCCGCAGAACTTGCTGGCTTAGGTAAGATTCTATTACTCGAAGAACCTCAAGCGGTTTGTTACGACTGGTATGCACGCCACCAGCAAACAGCTGCGGAAGAGCTTCAACAGATCCCATTGATATTAGTGTGTGATGTCGGTGGTGGTACTACCGACTTAAGCTTAATTGAAGCGCAGTTCAATGCGAATAACGATACGGACAAGCAAGGTCATAACGAGCTAGCACTCGACCGTATCGGTGTTGGCGAACACTTAATGCTGGGTGGTGATAACCTAGATTTAGCCCTTGCTCACCTAGCCGAACAGCGCTTCAATCAAAACAAGAAACTGAACGCCTCTAGCCTAACCAAACTGATTCAACAAACTCGCGCTGCAAAAGAGAGCTTACTTTCTGCGAATGCGCCTGACGATGTAAAGATCACCATGCTTGGCAGCGGCTCGAAGCTACTAGGTGGAACAAAGAGTATTGGCTTAACCAAGCAAGAAGTTCATCAAATCGCACTCGAAGGTTTCTTCCCACTTTCTGAATTTACGGAAACACCAGATAAGCGTCGCAGCGCCGTGGTTGAATTCGGCCTGCCTTACGTTGCCGATCCAGCAGTCAGTAAGCACGTTGCAGAATTCCTAACAACACATCAGCAAGTGTCTAAAGCTGCGCTGGAAAACTCTGACTCTATTGAGTTCGATGACACTAAGCCTGCTATCCCTGTTGGTGTGCTACTTAACGGTGGTGTATTCAATAGTGAACTGGTGACTGAGCGTATTACTCAGCTACTGGGCAACTGGAAAGGTTCTCCAATCACAGTATTAGATAACCCTCACCCTGATTGGTCTGTGGCTCTAGGGGCTGTTGCTTTTGGTAAAGCTCGCCGTGGTGCGCAGCTGAAAATCGGTGGTGGTGCTGCTCGTTCTTACTTCTTGCATCTACAAGAGAAGAACAAGATGGGCAAAGCACTTTGTCTGCTTGCCAAAGGGACTGAAGAAGGCCAAGAAATCCGTTTGAACAGCCGTCGTTTCTCATTGACGCTTGGCGAGCCGGTTCGTTTTAACCTACTGACTTCAACACACGATCAAATCGCACACGACACTGCAATCCAAAACGGTGTGATGGTGGATGTGGATGCCGATCTGTTCTCCCCTCTTCCACCTTACATTTCTACCTTGGAAGGTTCGGGGACTGCAGAACTTCAAGCCAACCAAAAAGAGCGCGTTGAAGTATTGCTCGCTTGTCAGTTGACCGAAGTCGGCACACTTAAAATAGAATGTGTGAGCACTGAAGATGACTCTAAACGTTGGTTGCTTGAGTTCGAAGTAAGAAACAAGCAAGGTGATGAGTCTGAAACCTCTAAACTACATCCAAGATTGGATGAATGTAAGGAGATAATCTCTCGTCTATATAGTGGCAACAAGAAGAGTGCTGAATCGAAAGAGATCAAGACGCTATCGAAAGACCTTGAGAAACGACTCGGTAAACGTGATGAATGGGACTTCACGACTCTTCGTCATTTGTTCGATAGCTTCTCATTAGGTCGCAAGCGTCGCCGTCGCTCAGAGGCACACGAGAAGAACTGGCTGCGTTTGGCGGGTTACTCGCTGCGTCCTGGCTTTGGTGACCCAACGGACTCATGGCGTATTGAACAAATTTGGGGCCTTTACCAGCAAAACATCCAGTTTAAGAACCACCAAGGTTGGACGGACTGGTGGGTGTTCTGGCGTCGTGTTGCAGGCGGTTTAAACCAAGAGCAGCAAGAGACTATCTTGGCAGACATTGCTAAATACCTTCACCCAGGCGCAATGAAGAACCCTAAAACGGCCAAAGATGCACAAGACAATGGCTATGAGGCCATGGTTCGTTTAGCGGCGTCACTTGAGCAACTTGAAGTGGAAGACAAAGTACTGCTGGCGAGTTGGTTCTTGAGCAAAGCGATTAACCAGAATCAGTTTGAGCAAGCGCACTGGTGGGCACTGGGTCGATTAACATCAAGAACGCCTTTGTATGGCAGTCAGCACAGCGTGATTCCTAGAGAACAAGCCGAGCAATGGTTACCGAAACTACTTGAACAGAACTGGCATAAAGAACAAATGATAGCCTTCGCAGCTGTGATGATTTGTCGTAAGACGGGTGACCGTCAGTTTGATATCTCTGATGACTATCGCAACCAAGTGATTGAGAAGCTGAAACAAAGTAAGGTGCCTGAATCTTGGCTGATGCTAGTGAGTGAAGTGACTGAACTTTCTGAGAGCGAGTCTAAGCGTGTGTTTGGTGATGCATTGCCAAGCGGATTAAGCCTAATCAATAGCTAGTTTTAAAAACGACTAGCTTTCGTTACTAATGAAAAAAAGAAAAGCCACTTTCGATTCGTTGAAAGTGGCTTTTTTATTGGTGGCTTAAGGCCTGTTTGCAAGTGTTTGCTTGACTCGTGTTTCGCTGGCCAATATCTAATTGATTAGAGGCTTGCTGTTCAAAGGCCTTATTAGCCGTGTTGCTGTTCATCATTGTTAGTGTTTGGTTCCTGTTGGGTTGATAGGAAAATCCGTGTTTTCATAAATATCGGACAGTTTTTTCGGTTTCTTACCCTTGGCTCCTTTGGTTGATTGACTATGAGTTTCGCTTAAAAGCCATTGCTCATGCATTTTTGCTGAACCCAAAAACTCTGGATCCTCCATTGCTTCCTTGCGAAGTCTATTTACACGTTCGAGAGTATCCCAAATCATAATACTTCACCTCCACTAAGGCAGTACTATAAAGATAGCCCAAAACCACAAAACTTCAAGTAAGCCAATGGGATAGCGATCTCAATTTCGTAAATCTCTGTATTTAAACGAGTGGAAATTCGATTAAATTTTCAGCTTCAAACAGTGGGTGTTTCGCAACGATCTTTAAAGATCCACAAGCAAAAAAAAAGCGAGCTCGATGCTCGCTTTCTATCTGTCGTTTGTACAACGTGACTTAATTAAATCATGTTTTAATTAAGCTCGGTTACCGATTTTCACGGTACCGTTTGTTGAGAACCAAAGCGCTTCTGAACGACGGCGGCCAAGTAGAATCGGACCATCATCGTAGAACAAAAAGTTCTTCCAATGCTTCTTAAAAATCGCCCACTTGGTCTCTAGTACATTATATTTTTCGTAACAAAAATAAACAGTTACGTCATCTTGCCAATCAATGAAGTTTAGGATCTCTTCTGGCATTTCTGGTTCATCTGCTTCCCAATGTGCCATCCAGCTGATCTCTTCATTCCAGTTCGATGCTTTGCTCGGCCAATCTTGCGAGCTTAGTCGCTCGGCATCAGGGCTTTGAGGGCTTACGTTCTCTTTCCAGAACTGAGATGCTCTTGCCTGTGTCATTGGCCTAATCTTTTCCAAGTCCTCAGCGGGTAGTGGCATCGACTGGTGAGTAAAAATCCATTTTCTTTGGTATTCGTCCAAAGTTGTGTATGACATCAAAATTCCTCAAATTTCTTCTCAGGCTTATGGATTACCATGCCTATATGTTCTTTCTGATGCAGCGGCGATTAGAGATCGCTTGATATTCGCTGCCTTTAAATTCGTTGTTCGCTTGTTTACTTAAATACGCTTACTGCTAAATACAACTGTAGATAACTACAACTGCGTCTAAGCATTGCGTCTGTCTTCCCAGTTCGGGTTAACTAACGCGGTCAGTATATGGTCTTCCCATTTACCGTTAATCTGTAGGTAGTCTTTAGCAAAACCTTCGCGAACAAAACCAAGATGTTCCAACACACCAGCACTTCGCTCATTGTGAGGCATATAGCCCGCCATTAAACGGTGCATGTTCTGCACATCAAACATGTAGTCCTTCGCCATGCTCAAGCCTCTTCGCATGTAACCGTGGCCTTGTGCACTTGCAGCCAACGAGTAGCCCACATTACAGGCGTAAAACGGAAAGCGAGACAAATTACTGAACGAGATCGTCCCTAACATTTCGTTTGAGTCGGCATTGATCAATAAACAGTAGTAGCCAAGCCCCATTTTATGAAGCTCGTTTAGTTTGATCAGTCGCTGCGCCCAACCTTCTCTTTCGAAGAACGCATCTTCTCGAGTCGGTTCCCAAGGCTTAAGGTGCTCTCGGTTTGTTTGAAAATACTCACTGATCATGCTCGCATCGTCAATTTGCGCTGTACGTAGAATAAGGTTTCCATCGTGCTTATAAACGCGTTCAGGTGTACTCAGATCTTCCATTCGCTTTCTTATTCCGTTATCTGGTCTTGTTCTAATGTCTTACTCAATACCGTTTGCTTGTTCAATACTGCCCACTTACTTAATAACATACCCCAGCAGGCTCAATCAGTTCTTTCTAATACCGTAGTCGCGCAGTTTGTTGGCAATTGAGGTGTGAGAAACATTCAAGCGCTTTGCTAACTTACGGCTTGATGGGAACGACTGATAAAGCTTCTCTAGAATCTGAGATTCATAGTCTTTCATGATCTCATCTAGAGAACCATCTAAGCTTAGATTCGCCATTCCTGCCGTCATGGTTTCTAACTGAGGCAAGTGGAATTGCTCAACGGTTAAGGTATCTGAATCCAACTCTGTCAGTGCGCGTAGAACCATGTTGTCTAATTGACGAATATTACCCGGCCATTGGTAGTTGCCTAACTGGTCAATCAATTCTTGAGTAAGCTTTGGCTTTAGCATGCCTAGTTGCTGTGCATATTTAGCCACGAACAGCTCTAGCAATGATGCTACGTCGTTAGAACGTTCACGCAAAGCTGGAATTGACAGTGTCAGTACATTCAAGCGGTAGAACAAGTCTTCACGGAATGAACCAGAATCGGCAAGTTCAGAAAGGCGGTGGCGCGTTGACGCGATAATACGCACATCAGCGTGCATCTCTTCTTCTTCACCAACACGACGGAAAGAACCATCTTGTAGGAAACGCAGTAATTTGATTTGTAGATGCGGACTCATTTCGCCAATCTCATCTAAAAATACCGTACCGCCATTCGCTTGTTCGAAAATACCTTTATGACCTTGCTCATGGTTGAATGAACCCGGAGCATGACCAAACAATTCGGTTTCCGCTACGTCATCTGGCATGGATGCACAGCTTAGAATCAAAAATGGGAAAGAAGAGCGATTTGATCGGTTGTGACAAGCTTTAGCCAGCATCTCTTTACCCGTACCTGTATCGCCTTCAATTAACAGAGGCTGATCCAGCATCGCCAATTTCTTAGCTTGGCTTATCAAGGCTTTATGGCGATTAGACACACCAACAAAGTGTTCGAAACCTAGGTTGTTCTGTTCTGGGATGGCATCTGGCGTGTTCATCTCTTGATTACAAGAGCGAATCGTCATTACTGCACTGGCCAGTACTGCTTCGTTAACATCGCCACCAAGATAAATAGGCAGAACCTCAATCGAGAAATCTAAACCATCCAACACCACCACTTCACGATGACGAGTGACGTCACCTTCGATCCAACGAGCAAAATTGAAGCTAGGTACGAATGTCGAAAGCGGCTCACCGATCACTTCGTCTTCTTGCTTGCCGAATAGGTTCAATGCAGCGTGGTTCGCTATATCAACTGACCCTTTAAGGTCAATCGCAATCACGGGGTCTGGTAGATTAGCCAACAGAGCAATTAACTCTGTGTTATGCCTTTCGCTTGGCATAAATTGGATTTTTCGTACATCCTTCACACCAGAAATTCGGCGAATTTCAGCCATAAGTTCACTAAAAGCATCAAAATTGATATCAGGGCAATTTAGGTAAATAATGCCTTTAACATCAATTTCGATTCCTCTTAAATCAATGCTTTTTGAGGCCAAGATATCGAGCAACTCACGCGTTAAGCCGAGTCTGTCTTCACACAATACTTCAAGACGCACAAATAGTCCTATTATAGGTGTCAGGATAAGTTGACAGTAGTGTGGATTAAGGTCTGAGTTCAGTCAAGAAGAAGAGTAAACATATGTTTACTCTTCGCTCGCAAACCACTCAATGTCATACATTTTGTTTCAAAGTCGTATGCACTATTTCAGCGTGATTCGTTTTATTTCAGAAAGGACGGCTTTACGAAGGTCTGATAGTTTTACTTTGCGCTCGTTATGCCAAGGCATTGGGCGCAGCAACGTCATGGCTTTTAAGCCCAATCGAGCGGTTAGGATACCAACACCGAGGCCCTGTCCTGCTCTCGCGGATACTTTGCCAGCAAGATCCATCGAGACGAGATCCACACTTGCATCTATTGCCAGTTCACTTGCGCCCGCTGCCGCCATATTGATTAACACCAACTTGAACAACTTAATGCGAGACCAGTAACCAAGCTCAATGCCATACACATCGGCGAGCTTGTCTATCATGGTGAAATTACGCCACGCCACCAGCAACATGTCTGCCGCCGCTAATGGGCTCACCGCAACCAAGGCCGCCGATTCCGTCGAGAATTTGGTCACGATTTGAGTTGCCACCTTATCTTGTTGGCTCACCACTAGCGCATCGTACATATCCAACACTTCAGCATCACTGTGCGCAGGGTTAATGCTGTTTCGCCATTTATCATAAGCTGGAGACTCGGCAATAATGCCGCCCTGCTTGGCGATGTTTTCACAGAACGTTTTGCCCTTACCGACACTTTGGCTTTGCAGTAGCTCTTCACTCTGTTCTTGCACACTAAAATGGTCTTTCAGTGAGCGTAGTTTCCACAGCTCTTTGCCTATTGCGCCTAAGCCCAACGAAGCAATAACTGCTATGAAACCAGCCCAACCTAGGGCGAGCCAGTCAGCAGATTGAATCGCGGTGATGACAGAATCAATCGCTTGCCAGCCGACTAAGCCTGAGAAAGCGACCAATACACCCGTTCCAAACCACTTCTTCTTTTTGCTCGGTCGAATCACTTGTTCCAGTTGCTGCTCAGCGTCACCATCAAGGTCGGTTTCCACTTGTGGTGCGACAGGAACAAATTTCTCTTGCTCGGTAAATAACTGCTGGGCTCCGAGTTCTGAACTCGCTTCATTCTTATCATTGTCATCAAAAGAGGTCTTCAACGGTTCATTAAAGATCTGCTTTGTTTTTAATTCACTCATTTTGATTGCCTCAATTACTTCAACTTATCGCCAATGAGATACTCTAAAACCTTATCGACTCGTAAGTGCTGACAAGGCTCATCGGAATGTTGCTCCATTGGCCTAAAGCTCGTGAAATCAAATTGGTTGGTTTCCCAATACTGTTTGTTCGGAAGCTTACGTGGCACCTCACCCGGATACATGGTTTGAGCTACATCACCTAAGGTGACACCTTGCAGCGCTGGAACATTGTCTGACCCTGAAGAGATATAACCTGCACTGGTCGCTTGAATAGACGCGATGCTCATGCAACTCATGTCGATATGTTCAAACGCTGCCTGTTGCCACGCTGGGTGCACCATCTGTTGTAACAGTGACACCAAGTTCGGATGCTGGTCTGGTGTTACATGGTCGGCCTTGGTCGCTGCAAACAAGATTTTGTCGATCTTAGGTGCAAACAGGCGTCTTAGGATATTGCTTCGACCGTACTTAAAGCTTTTCAATAGCTGCTCAAGTGCGCCACGCATATCCATGAAAGAGTCGTAACCAGCATTGAGTGGTTGTAAACAGTCCACCAGTACGATTTGTCTATCGAACGTCGCGAAGTGATTCTTGTAGAACGCTTTCACTACCTTCTGTTGATACTCTTCATAACGCGCTTTTAGCACAGCATAGTTACTTGTTTTCGAGAACTTACCTTCTGGTGCAATACACGGGAAGAATTGCAGTACAGGCGCGCCTTCAAGCTCGCCCGGTAATACGAATCGACCCGGCTGTACCCAGTGCAATCCGTTATCCTTACAAGTGTGAAGGTACTGAGTATAGCTATCGGCAATGGCGACTAGTTTCTTTTCGTCTGCTTCGGCTAACAAGTCAACGTCACCACGCATTGCGTTCCACTGTTGCGAGTAGGTTTCTCTATCGCCTTTTAGCGCTGCAAATTGAGATTGGCTCCAAGTATCGAAATCCATATCCAGTAATGGCAAATCGAGTAGCCATTCGCCCGGGTAATCGACGATATCGAGATAAAGCGTACTGTTTTTGCTCAGCAGCTTCTTTGCACCTTTAGCCGGCTTATATTTTATGGCTAAGCGAATTTCACTGACATCACGTGTTGGTACTGGCCATTCTGGTGGCAGACCATTTAATGACTCCATCGCTTCATCGTAAGAAAAACGGGGAATCATCATGTTGTGCTGAGGGATGCGCTTTGCGCCAATAATCCTTCCATCTCTCGCCGATGAAAGAAGCGGTAAATTTTTGTGCGTAGAGGTATGAAGAAGCTGGTTAACCAGCGAGGTAATGAAGGCTGTTTTACCTGCACGAGACAGACCCGTAACCGCTACTCTAATGTGAGAATCCGTTCCTCTGCTTATAAAGTCACTCATTTCTTGAGTTAGGTGTTTCATTTGAACGACTCCGTGATAAATAGGCTAGCTGATTATGATAATAGAGAGGCAAGCCTATGTTTTTCCCTATTGGGATAGTTCGTATGCTTTTTCTTTTGCTGATAGTGGTGAGTATGCAATACCCATTCTTAATGCTAGATGAATAAAAGCCCCTGACTACATTCATAATCAGGGGCTTTGAATTTTTTCGTTGATGTCGGACTAATCGTCTTCTATCAGCTTGTAGATAACAAACAGGGTTATCTCAGAAATCAACCACAATACACATGTGATAGTTACGTATTTTTCGTTAAAGATGCTGATTCCGTGCAAGATCAAATCGTAACCAATGAAACTACCAATCACCACTGCCAAGACAATCTGTAGGATCTGAATAAAACGAGGCATTCCTCTCTCCTATGTTCTTATATCAAACGATGTGTTTATCACTATATCATTGATAATAAGACAAAAGTGCAGATAATGCTGCACTTTTGTCTTTAACTTTCTTTCAAAAATTGAAATTCAAACGCTGAAGTTAGCGACAATTACGATTTTTTGGCTTCGGTTAATTACACTTTCTCAGCTTCAGCAATCTTCACTTTCCACGTGTCAGGGCCGATCTGGTGTGCGTTCACGCCGTTAGAATCAACTGCTACCGTTACCGGCATATCTTCAACTTCAAACTCGTAAATCGCTTCCATACCTAGATCTTCAAACGCAACTACGCGTGCTTTTTTAATTGCTTTCGCGACTAAATAAGCTGCACCGCCGACTGCCATCAAGTAAACCGCTTTGTGCTCTTTGATTGACTCAACCGTTGCAGGACCACGCTCGGCTTTACCGATCATGCCCATGATGCCTGTTTCGTTTAGCATCATGTCTGTGAACTTGTCCATACGTGTTGACGTTGTTGGACCCGCAGGACCTACCGCTTCATCGCCAACTGCATCAACAGGGCCAACGTAATAGATGAACTTGCCTTTGAAATCAACGCCAGCTGGAAGGCCTTCGCCGCTTTCTAGCATGCCTTGGATACGCTTATGCGCTGCATCACGACCGGTTAAAATCTTGCCTGATAGAAGAACCGTTTCGCCTGTCTTCCACTCTTGTACGTCTTCTTTGGTGACTTCATCAAGGTTAACACGACGTGTGTTTGCGCCCGCTTCCCAAGTGATGTCTGGCCACTCTTCTAGCTTAGGTGGCGTTAGCTCTGCAGGGCCGCTGCCGTCTAGTGTGAAGTGAACGTGACGAGTCGCTGCACAGTTCGGGATTAGGCAAACTGGCTTAGATGCTGCGTGTGTTGGTGCTGTTTTGATTTTCACATCAACCACAGTTGTTAGGCCGCCAAGGCCTTGCGCACCAATACCCAGTTTGTTTACGCGGTTGAAGATGTCTAAACGAAGCTCTTCTTCAGCGTTCTCTGGACCTTTGTCGATAAGCTCTTGGATATCGATGTGTTCCATAAGAGATTCTTTTGCAAGTACCGCAGCTTTCTCAGCCGTACCGCCAATACCTATACCAAGCATGCCCGGTGGACACCAGCCCGCCCCCATGGTTGGTAGCGTCTTCTCTACCCATTCTGCAATATCGTCAGAAGGGTTCAGCATAACCATCTTGGTTTTGTTCTCAGAACCGCCGCCTTTCGCCGCGATTTGAATTTCAACTTTGTTGCCCGGAACCATATTAATGTGAACAACCGCTGGTGTGTTGTCTTTGGTATTAATACGCTTACCTGCAGGGTCCATTAGGACAGACGCACGCAATGGGTTATCTGGGTTGTTGTAAGCTTGACGAACGCCTTCATCAACCATCTGTTGTACTGTTTGATCCGTTTCCCACCTAACATCCATACCGATGTTCACGAAACAAGTAACAATACCCGTATCCTGACAAATTGGACGATGACCTTCCGCAGACATACGCGAGTTGATAAGAATCTGAGCGATCGCATCTTTTGCTGCTTGGCTCTCTTCTTTCTCGTACGCTTTTTCTAGGGCTTGGACAAAGTCTAAAGGGTGATAATAAGAAATGTACTGAAGTGCGTCAGCGACACTGCTGATCACATCTTGCTTACGAATAACCGTCATTGCATGCCTCTTTATTGTTCTAGTTCCATGTGGGTTCACAGTTTGACTTTTATGCCGAATCGAATTAGTGGGTTTAGCTTTTTATTGTCTTGAGCTGTATTTAGTTGCTTTAGCAATCGCTTGCATAGCTGTAAACTAAACCACTTGGATTACTCCGTTCTAATCAAGAACCCATTTTATTTTCAATTTATGATACTCTTGCTTCCTCTCACACGCCATGCAGTGATCGAACTCTTTGTCACAAATTAAACAAATGAATAACAACGAATTTCGCTCTATCCAAATCAAGCCGCTTGAATATCAATCAACTTTAGCTAAACAGCTGTTTTCTCATATTGAAAGCCTGCCGTGGGCAATGCTATTACGCTCTGCCTCAGAAAGCCACGTTGATAGTCGATACGACATTTTAGTTGCTCACCCCATCGCCACCTTCGAGACTATCGGCGTCAAAACGACCGTTAATGTAAACGAAGAGCGTAAGGTGTCAGAGTCTGATCCTTTCGAACTACTCGACCAATATCAGCAACAGTTATTGCCTGCAACCAAAGACCACCCTGAATTACCATTCGTTGGCGGCGCTTTGGGCTACTTTAGCTATGATTTAGGGCGCAGAGTGGAAACGCTTCCATCTCTTACAAAGCGTGATATTGAAGCACCCGACATGGCGGTGGGTCTCTATGAATGGGCAATCGTGGTTGATCATAAGCTTAAGACAGCGTGTGTGGTTGGACAGAATATCGAGGCGCACTGGAATTGGTTGTCTGAGCAGAAAGACAAATCTCAAACAGAGGAGTTTCGCCTAACAACGCCATGGCAATCGAACATGAGCGAACAGGGCTACGCGGACAAATTCGATAGCGTTCAAGAGTACTTGCTGTCTGGCGACTGTTATCAAATTAATTTAGCTCAGCGCTTCAATGCCAAATACCAAGGCAGTGAATGGCTAGCTTACGACAAATTAGAGCAATACAACTCGGCACCCTTTTCCGGTTTCATCCGTTTGGCCGACAGTGCCATTATCAGTGTCTCACCTGAACGTTTCTTAGAACTTAAAGATAACGTGATTGAAACCAAGCCGATTAAAGGCACACGTCCTCGTTCTGATGACCATGTGATTGATGATGCGAACGCACAAGACTTAGCAAATGCCGACAAAGATCAGGCCGAAAACCTGATGATTGTAGACCTACTTCGTAATGACATAGGCCGAGTAGCAAAACCGGGCACGGTTCATGTTCCTAAACTGTTCGATATTGAAAGCTTCCCAGCAGTGCACCACCTAGTAAGCACAATACGAGCTGATCTAGACTACCAGTACTCAGCGACGGATCTATTGAGAGCTTGTTTCCCCGGCGGTTCGATAACAGGCGCACCTAAAGTTCGCGCGATGCAGATCATTGAAGAGCTAGAGCCTCATCGACGTTCAGCGTATTGCGGCAGTATTGGCTACATCAGCCGAAACGGTAGAATGGATACCAGTATTACCATTCGCACCTTAGTCGCTGAGAACAATACCCTTTACGCTTGGGCTGGCGGTGGTGTGGTGTTTGATAGTGATTGTGCTTCTGAATACCAAGAGACACTCGACAAGTTGAGCCGGATCTTGCCCGTGCTCGAAGACAGCTAAGCATCAGGCCAATGTTCGACGACGTTTCCCCGTTGGCGTTCAACAAATAAAACAAACCCTAAGTTATCCGGTTATCGTCATGACCACTTAGGGTTTTTAGTTTCTTGACTAAAGGTATGCTGACCACGGAGCTAACTAGCTCAACTTAAATCACAGTAGTTTGGCCTAAACAACAGCAGCAGGTACAGCCCCCCACTTCTGAAGCATATCTTTGAGGTCATCCGCTGTGTAGGGTTTACTGAGTATGTCATCCATACCACACTGAATACAGCGTTCACGCTCTTCTAGCGTTGTGCCCGCAGTCAGTGCCACAATCGACTTGTTATATCCTTTCTCTCTTAGGGTCTGTGTTGCCTCAAAGCCATCCATGACTGGCATTCTGCAGTCCATAAATAAAATGTCGTATTCATTGTTACATGCTAACTCAAGCCCTTCGACACCATTGCTTGCGATCGCCGGCTCTATCTCATACTTACGAAGCATTTGTTGGATGATGATCTGGTTCATCTTAATATCATCAACCACCAGCACTTTTAATAACGAAAGCTCGACATGTGACTCGACATCTTTAGCCTCTCGTTCGCTATTAGACAATACTTCAATCACTTGCAGCGGAATTGCGATAGAAAAAGTCGTTCCTACGCCCACGGTACTCGAAACTTTAATATCACCATGCATCATCGCGACTAACTTGCGACAAATAGCTAAACCCAGCCCTGTACCTTCATAGTTTCGGCTACTTGAGTTATCAGCTTGTGTAAAAGGTTCGAAAAGTGTTTTATGAGCAGACTCTGCGATTCCAACCCCAGAATCTTGTACCGAAAAGAAAAACTGATTATGGCGCCATTCTATATCAACACTTACGTGACCTTCTTCAGTAAACTTGATGGCATTACCAATCAGATTCACAAACAATTGCGTAATACGCTCCAAATCCCCATTGAAGTGAGTAGGCATATTTGGGGCAACATTGACATTAAATTGCAGTTGTTTCTCAATAGCTCTATTTATAAAGATGCTGTCGATAGTGTTTCTCAAATCCTTCAACGCAAACTTCTTAGGAATAAGTTCCAACATGCCCGCATTGATTTTACTGTAATCGAGTAGGTCATTAATGATGGTTCTTAGAAACTCACCAGATTGGCTCAGATTGTTCACTAATTCACGCTGTGAACTTGTTAATTCGGTATCACTAATCAGTTCCGCGCTACCCAACAAACCGTTTAATGGAGTCCTTAACTCGTGGTTAATCATGGCAACAAAATCGCGTGTCGCCCTTTCAGATTCTTCCGCTCGTTGGCGTGATTTAATATTGCGGTTAATGGCAAGCTGATGAGCCAACGCACTGCATATAAGGTCGGCCACTAACGATAATTGACTCTCAATAAACTCATAGTCTTGTACAGACAAATGAACTTTAACGATCAGTGCACCAACAATCACCTGCTCGACTTCAAGGGGCACCGTCAGTATATTGCCTTTCCATTGAGGCATCTGTATATCATGGGTTAGCTCGCCAACGGTTTTGTCGCCATAGTCGTACGTTTGAAGTTCTGGGATTAGCTTAGGTGGCAGTATTAAACGGCTGGCTTCGATGAGGTAACTGTTCGTCACATTAGTCGTTAGTTCAGACAACATAACATCATCCAGATCATTACGAAGAAAGGCACGTCCAAAATCAATCAACAGGTTATCGACTTGTTCTTGAAACTCAATACGACGCAAATTCGCTTTAGAGCGCTTCTCTAACTGGCGCAAAGCAAGTTCAAGCTGCTGGTTGGTCTCAAATAGTTCAAGACTTTTTTGCTCCAATAGTCTTTCAGCTTCTTTTCTTGCCGCGATCTGTCGCTTAAGTTTCTTTTCTAGCGCGGATGCCAAACTCATATTATTTTTCTACTTTAAGATTAAACCTAACCACACTTTGCTCATCATTTTGAGGTGTCATCCCTATTACAATGGATTCTCCATGGTAATCAGCACAACCTTCAATGAGTCCTAAACATACATGCGACATACACCTCGCACTCTTATAATCGAATATTAGCTGTGCTTCTGTCATCGTTATAAAACTAAATTCCGGTGGTTCAGCATCTGGATAGAGTTTCTTCACTTCTACATGAATATAATGCTCTACGTGTTGGATAAATTGGAAAGTGGTATTGCTGTGCTTAAGGCTGGCTTTATTAGGTATAGAAGCTAACAGGTTCTTAAAGACAGACTGACCAAACACACGCTGTAAACTGGCAGCATCTATATTGGTTTTTTTACTTAGGTTAATGATGAGCTTCACAAGATCTTTATGGTCGTAACTACCTACAGATGTGTAGATCCCCTCATCTTCTGACATCTCTAAAACGTCTTCCAACAACTCTAATCCAAATTTATCTTCAACAAGCTCTAAAAATTCGGTGAATATGATTCCTTTCATCGCATGCCTTTTTTTTATTTCTTTTTAGAATGGGCTACTAAATTATTGTTATCAAATTCTTAAACAAAAAATATACGTTTCATTACCCAATTATATGACATGGATAACGCTTACCAATTTAAATGCACATATTGAATGTGGGGGGAATGGTTATTTTTCAGTTGAATTTTGCACTTTGACTATTAACGAATTATCCAAAAGAACAGAGTTATCTTGTTAAAACTTTGGTGAACAAGGCCAATTTTAGTCAAAGTTGGTAATCTACTCGGTGTTATGCCTATACTTAAAATCATAATTATCAATATATTGGGTTGATATGAATAGAAAGAACTTCCTTCAGCACTTCCAACTGAATACAGCTGTCGGTTACCACCCTGAGTCTATTGAGCGTGTTGCTCACATCAGTCGGGAACAACTTCGCAAAGCGGCAGTTGTGGTCGGTTTAGTTGATCGCGAAGACGGTTTACATGTCATTTTTACTAAAAGAGCCGCTCATTTAAAGCATCACCCAGGACAAGTGAGCTTCCCTGGCGGAAAACACGAACTTTCCGACCCTTCAATGCAGTTTACAGCACTGAGAGAACTTCATGAGGAAGTAGGAATTCGATCGGATCAAGTTAAAATTGTTGGTCAATTACCAGCATTAAGTACCATTAGTAAATTTTATGTTACGCCAATTGTTGTATTAGTCGATCCCAACTACAAAGCGGTTATCGATGCGAACGAAGTCGCCTCTATTTTTGAGGTACCTGCCACCTATATTTTGGACCAAGCCAAGCTTCATAGTCATACCGTTAATTTAAGAAAAATCAAACACCGTGTTTTTGCCATGCCCTTCCAAGAGCACCTAATTTGGGGCGTTACAGCTCAAATCATTCAGTCACTGCAACAGCACGTAATGCAATAGATCACACTGAAACCACACCTTGTTTAATCTTTGTTAACAAACTCGAGCCTTTCTATGGAACAGATTTATTAATGCAATTTTACGCAAACGTTTATCTGATATAAATCCGTACAAACCACCCCTTCAAATTAGAAAAACTAATAACAGGCATGAGCATAAATCACCTGTGGCACGCTATTTTCGTGATCAAAAATCCGTTTTTCGCATATCATGTGACACGCCGTTTCATTACATGATTTAGATCTACTTTTTGCCAAAGAAAATTCTGCAAAATTAGCCCCGACTTATTTCCTGTTCCCAAAAAATGAGTAATTTAACATGAACACAACAACTTCTTCGGTAAGTGCCGTTAAAGATTCAAGCAAGTTTAACTATAAAGATTTTACCTGGTGTTTATCACTATTTGGTACAGCAGTTGGTGCTGGTGTACTGTTCCTTCCAATCAAAGCTGGTGCGGGTGGTTTTTGGCCACTAGTTATCCTAGCTCTAATCGCGGCACCAATGACTTGGTTCGCACACAAATCTCTAGCTCGTTTCGTACTGTCAGCTAAAAACCCTGAAGCCGATATTACAGACACAGTTGAAGAACACTTCGGTAAGACTGGCGCAAACATTATCACTTTCGCTTACTTCTTCGCTATCTACCCGATCGTTCTTATCTACGGTGTTGGTATCACAAACACTGTTGATTCTTTTTTAGTAAACCAAATCGGCATGGAATCTATTCCTCGTCCTCTTCTTTCTGGTGCACTTATCCTTGCTATGACAGCAGGTGTTGTATTCGGTAAAGAGCTGATGCTAAAGGCAACTTCAGCAATGGTTTATCCGCTAGTATTCATCCTACTAGCTCTTTCTTTTTACCTAGTTCCTGAATGGAACACTTCTATGATGGACGTTGAACCTGAGTGGTCAACAATGCCTTCTATCATCTGGCTTGCCATTCCAATCATCGTGTTCTCTTTCAACCACAGTCCAATCATTTCACAGTTCTCTAAAGAGCAACGTCGTGTATACGGTGAAAACGCAGTTAAGAAAACTGACGCTATCACCGGCGGCGCAGCAATGATGCTGATGGGCTTTGTAATGTTCTTTGTATTCTCTGTCGTGCTTTCTCTATCTCCAGAGCAACTAGCAACAGCACAAGCACAGAACATCTCTGTACTTTCTTACCTAGCTAACATTCACGAGTCTCCACTTATCTCTTACATGGGTCCTCTAGTAGCGTTCGCAGCGATTACTTCAAGCTACTTCGGTCACTTCTTAGGTGCTCACGAAGGTCTTGTTGGTCTAATCAAGTCTCGCTCTGACTCTTCAGTAAGCAAGATTGAAAAAGTATCTTTAGCGTTCATCGTTGTTACAACTTGGATTGTTGCGGTCGTTAACCCAAGTATCCTAGGTATGATTGAAACAATGGGTGCTCCAATGATTGCAGCTATCCTGTTCCTAATGCCAGTATTCGCGATGCAAAAAGTACCAGCAATGGCTAAGTACAAAACTTCAGCACCTGTACAAATGTTTACAGCTTTATGTGGTCTAGCGGCTATTAGTTCTGTAATCTACGGCGCTCTTTAATCTTAAGCATTTTTTATAAGATGGTATTCATCTTATGTCTCGAGATTAAACACAAATATAATGATAATAAATGAGCCTCCCTACTCCACTTGGGAGGCTCTCTTTTTGAGGTAATCGCTATGATTAGTGTATTTGATATCTTTAAAATCGGTGTTGGTCCATCGAGCTCACATACAGTTGGACCAATGAAAGCGGGTAAAGAGTTTATTGATGACCTACGTTCAATGGGAAAGTTGCGCGACATCACTAAAATCACCGTGGACGTATATGGATCACTATCACTGACAGGGAAAGGTCACCACACAGATATCGCTATCATCATGGGTCTTGCTGGCAATACTCCTGAGAAAGTAGATATTGATTCCATCGCAGGTTTTATGGCTCGCGTAGAAGAAACTGAACGTCTACCTGTTGGTATGCACTGTCATACTGTTTCGTTCCCTAAAGATGGCGGAATGAATTTTCATACTTCGAACCTTTCATTGCATGAAAATGGCATGAGCATTCATGCTTGGGTTGATGACGAAGTAGCATACTCAAAAACATACTACTCAATTGGTGGCGGTTTCATCGTTGACGAAGAGAACTTCGGCAAAGAAGAAGCAAACCCAATCAAAGCACCTTACGAATTCACAACAGCTGAAGAGCTGGTTAATCAGTGTAAAGAAAGTGGCCTTTCTATTAGTACACTGGTTATGAAAAACCAAGCGGCTTTCCACTCAGACGAGGAGTCTCGCATTTACTTCTCGAACATCTGGAAAACGATGCGTGAATGTATGGATCGCGGTATGAATACTGAAGGTATCCTGCCAGGTCCATTGCGCGTACCTCGTCGTGCTGCAGCACTTCGCCAACAGCTAATTACTTCAGAAAAAACAACTAACGACCCAATGACGGTTGTTGACTGGGTAAATATGTTTGCGATTGCTGTAAACGAAGAAAACGCAGCTGGCGGTCGTGTAGTAACGGCACCAACAAACGGCGCATGTGGCATCATCCCAGCGGTATTGGCTTACTACGATAAGTTCATCCAAACAGTGACAGAAAAAGACTACATCCGTTACTTCGCAGCTTCTGGCGCGATCGGGGGTCTATACAAGCGTAACGCTTCTATCTCTGGTGCTGAAGTTGGCTGTCAGGGTGAAGTTGGTGTGGCATGTTCTATGGCTGCTGCAGGCCTTGCTGAACTTATGGGCGGTAGCCCAGAGCAAGTATGTATGGCTGCAGAAATCGGCATGGAGCACAACCTAGGTCTAACGTGTGACCCAGTTGCTGGCCAAGTACAAGTACCATGTATCGAGCGTAACGGTATTGCTGCAGTAAAAGCAATTAACTCAACTCGCATGGCACTTCGTCGCTCTTCTGCTCCTACTGTTTCTCTCGATAAAGTTATCGAAACGATGCTAGAGACAGGTAAAGACATGAACGCTAAATACCGTGAGACTTCTCAAGGTGGTTTGGCAGTTAAGGTGGTTTGTTAATAGCCTTTAGCCAACCCGCTCTTTATTAAGCAGATAATAAAAAGGAACGCCGACGCGTTCCTTTTTTTGTATCTGAAGCTTTTGTAGCTGAAATTTGGTAACTAGGGCGTGTTGATCTTTCGAGCTGATTTTTGCAGCGAGTTGCTGGGTATTTATACAAGGCAGAGGCGTCGATGTGTAGCTAGCCTACATGAGAAGCCGATAACGTAGTAGAAATGACCAGCAAACGCTGCCCGAAGGGTTCGGCTAAAAGCGTTTTACTCTTTGTTGAGGGAGATTTGCTTAGAGTGACTAGGCTACTTCCCCCTCGCCGCGATTAAAACGCTTTTATCTCGAACAAAATTTAACCATGAAAGGTCAACACGCCCTAATTATTCAACCGACCAAATTGTTTTGCTAAATCACTTGTGAGATAAGCAAGAAGCAACCAAATAGCAATGAGAAAAGCATCATTGGTCGGCCACCTTCTGCGCTGTATCTGTCTTCCGCTACTTTCATAAAGCGTTGCTTGTGAACCATCATCAACGGAACAAACACGGCTAAGAACACTAAGATGATGCCGGCGTAATTCAGTACTTGTAAGAATTTGTCAGCAGCAAGCAGAGAACCCACCAAAGGTAAGATGAAGCTGATGCCATAAGTCACTGCCGTATTTTGATTAAACATGTCTTTGTTTTGGTTGAACAATGCCATCGCTACACCAAAGAAAGAGGTCAACAACGCCAAGCCAGTGAAGGTAGACAGAACGTTACCCACCCAAGGAGATTGAGCCTCAAACGCCGCCATCAAGTCAGAGACATTCTTAAAGCTTCTGAATTGCTCTTCATTCAAATTACCCACAACAGCGAATAACCAGCATAGGTAGCACACTAGTGGAATAAGGGAACCTGCAATCACCATATTTCTTAACTGTGTGTCTGTCGCTTCGTGGTTGTAAGAAACCAAGGTTGGAATCACTACCATAAAACCAAAACTGGTAAACAGAATTGCACTGGTTTTGATTAGATCAAGATGGTCATGGCTTGTCACTTGCGACAAGTTAGACACCGTCATTCCCGGAGCCAAAAACACCATGGTTGTCACCAAGCTGCCTAGCATCACGAAAAACAACAAACGATTAAGCTTATCGACCACTCCTGTACCACTTGCCACAATCGCACCAGCGATCACTGTGAAGCCGATCTGACCATTCGTTGCTGTTATTTCTAAGCCAAAGTTAGACAGTACCTTACTTAATAGATCACCAGCGCCTAGGATGTAGGCCATTAATAGGCAAATCAGTAACGCGTAAAGCAAACCATTGGTGATCAGCTGGCCCTGCTTGCCCAGAATTTTTCGTGCAATTGAGTTTAATCCTAGACCGCCGCCAGCTTTGATGGTCGCTTCTAGAAGTAGTAACGCTGCATAGGTGGTACCGAAGCAAATCAGTACCATCAGCAATGTACCGTACAGCAATCCAAATTGAGCTAATACCATTGGGATCGCAAGCATACCAGCACCGAGAGCGGTACCAGCGATAATTAGGGAGCTACCCATCATTTTAATATTCATTATTTTTAACTTATTTGTTTAGTTTTTATAGGTGTGAGTCTTCGTACATCAACCGGATGACAAAGGAGGTCAAATAGAAATAAAGTTATAAAACGAATAACAATAGGAGCGATAAGCAGTAAAGAAGCGTGCAGAAACGTTGTCGAACAGGGCGTTCAAAGGAGAGCTTGTCTTAAAAGAGGTAAAACGAGATGCATAAATTTGCGTTAACTGATGTGGCGAACCTTCCGTCGGTTCGATAATCGGTGATGTAATCTTAAATTTCATGTATGTGTCCAGTAAATCACATTCCATAGCACTTGAAGCAGCGTATCCGTTGCTGCCCTTCCTCTAGCATTAGAGGCCTTTTTATCTTATAGAATGAGCCTCGAAACACAACGCTATAACCACACTTTTTGCTATTAAATTGAACAAAACAGCCATTTGAACAAAATTCAACCACCAAGCTGCGTAAAACAATAATCATTTATAATAAAAACCAAAGAGAGACCCAATGGTCTCTCTTTTGATCCGAACGAAACATTACATCAAGGCGCTGGGCTGTATAAACGAGGTGGACTGCTGTTTGGTAAGTGAATCAAATTTAAACGGTTACGCCTTGCCCATTCGACCGTCAATGAAGTCGGAGCCGACAAACAAACCAAGGTTGCAATTTCAGCACGTACCGCTTTATGGATAAGCTCTAAACTGCAACGACTCGTCATAATCGCGAACCCCGACTTAGGGTTGGTACCGTTCACGGCCATTGCCCCTATTAGTTTATCCAGTGCGTTATGGCGACCGATATCTTCACGGCAAAGGACAATTTCACCTTTCGAATTCGCAAACAACGAGGCATGTAAGGCGCCGGATATTTTCGCTGCTTTTTGATGTTCGGCAATTCGACTTCTCAATCCCTGAAAAACCAGTGGACTGGGTGGTAACGATGATGGCAATGGCACTAAATCCGGAAGTGCTTGTTCAAGCGCTTCAACACCGCACAAGCCACAGCCTGTGGTTCCAGCCAAGTTACGCCGCTGAGTTTTCATTTCCCAAAAAGCACGATTGCTAATTTCTACTTGTGCGAAATGAGATTCACCATTGCGACCAATCTCTATATCGCGAATTTCATTGAAGCTTTTCACAATACCGGAACTTAAACTAAAACCGCGCACAAAATCTTCCATGTGTCCGGGCGTGACCATCATAACCGCTTGATTTATCCCATTATAACTGATCGCCAATGCAGATTCGTTTGCCAAAGGAGCATCCACTACCATACTATCGCCCGTAAGCTCTCGATAGCTCATAACATCAGGCTGTGGAGGCGCTTGATTGAAAACAGGCTGCTCACTGTAAGATTGAGTTAAACATCTCATAAAATCACCCGGGAAGACGGTCAGCTGAACGATATCGACTCAGACTAAAAACGTTACTTATTAAATAAATATCACTGATTAAACAAGTGTTTTGCTTCAGAAAAACACTGGTCAGTGACTGCCGAATAAGGCTCTTGTTTGCGCTTAAGTAAACCTAAAGGTGAATGCACCACGGCTTTTTCTATCGGTACGATACGCAGTTGTTCGTTAAGCTCTTCCAATCCCGAGTTAAGTGGCATAACAGCACAGCAAAGACCGCTGGTGACGGCTTGGATCAGGTGAAAGGTAGAATTACTTTCAATCACAGTCTGCGGAACTAAGCCTTTACTACCAAAGCTCAAATCAATCGAATGACGATAGTGCATACCTTTAGACAAAAGCCCTAAAGGAATGTTATTGAGTGATTCCCACAAGACTTCCGACTCTGCAAAATCAAAGAACCGACTGTCATACAAAATACCTAAATCCGTTGAATTCATTTCTATAACGTCAAAGTACGCCGTATTGATCTGGTCGACGTAACACATGCCTAAATCAAGTTGATTACGATTGAGCTGGTCTATGATCTGCTCAGACGTCATCGATAAAATCTGAAAACGGAGTTCAGGGAACTTTGCGGATAAAGGCTTAATCAGCTGCATAGGGTTTTGACTGGCTAGGGGCACCATGCCAATCCTTAGCGAACCGACCAGTTGACCACGGCAGTTAGCCGCTTCGGCTTGTAAACCGTCATGAGCCGCTAAGACAGTCTTTGCCCAAGCCAATATACGTTCACCCGCTTCGGTAAACCCTTCAAAACGTTGACTTCTTGAAATCAATTCGAGGTCTAACTCTTCTTCTAAACGCCTTATCCTCATCGACAACGTAGGCTGAGTAATATGACAAAGTGTCGCAGCCTGACCAAAGTGTTTCGTTTGATCTAAAGCGATTAAATACTTAAGTTGTTTTATATCCATGAATGATCAGTAAAACCTTGAAATGAAGCGTCTTCTTCGCGTTCGTCGTACATTAACGGTTCTCTGTGATTGAAAATACCTATCACGGGAAATGGCTCAATCTGTAAAGCAACGGCTAAAATAACAACGGTGTTTTTGATTTAAATCAAAGTATGCCTAATTTAAATACAGGTCAAATCTAAATTATCTATAGCGTGATAGACAGCAACTATCATGAAAATCTCAGCTATACCAAGGCTGATCGACGAATCTCTCATAAAATAGAACTCACATTGCACTGGGTAATAAGTTCTATTTATCACTATCACAAGTCTATTTATCACTGTGACAAAAGCGATACTTTCCATATTTACTCGCCATGATAGATTCTATTTATCACTCAGTCGGCAATATCAATTGGACGCATCGCCTCTTAACAGCATAACCTTTGATTGAGATCATGGCGAACAATTCGCCAGTCTATTTCTAAATATTCAAAGCAGTAAACAGGTATCAATACTAAATCATAAAAACCGTTTTACTCCCGCCTTATTTTTATAATGCGCCTGTTTTACTGGTTCCTTTGTTTATTGCCTTTTCTGTGCGTGAGGAGTGCTGTCGTGAACCAAAAAGAACAGATAAAAAAATATGAAGGGCCCGCGGGCGGTTGGGGCGCGTTAAAAGCCGTCACTAAGAGTTGGTGGGGCAGCGAAAACGCCATCAAAAACATTCGAACAATGCTTAAAACGAATCAAAACGGTGGTTTTGATTGTCCAGGGTGCGCATGGGGTGAATCCCCACACGGCAGTAAAGTGAACTTCTGTGAGAACGGTGCAAAAGCCGTGAACTGGGAAGCCACAAATCGATTTGTGGATCCTGACTTTTTCGCTGAACACAGCGTAACGTCCTTGTCATCACAAACAGATTACTGGCTGGAATACCAAGGCCGAATAACCCATCCGATGAAGTACGACGCAGCATCCGACCACTATATTCCTATCGCATGGGACGAAGCCTTTTCGCTCATAGCCAAGCATTTGAAGCAACTCGACTCACCACATCAAGCCGAATTTTACACCTCGGGTCGCGCCAGTAATGAAGCAGCATTTTTGTACCAACTCTTCGTTCGTGCGTTTGGAACAAATAACTTCCCAGACTGTTCAAACATGTGCCACGAAGCCAGTGCAATTGGCATGAAAGATACGGTCGGTGTCGGCAAAGGAACCGTGATTTTTGACGACTTTGAACAAGCAGACGCGATCTTTGTGCTCGGGCAAAACCCAGGCACTAACCACCCCCGCATGCTTGAGCCATTGCGTGAAGCGGTAAAACGCGGTGCGCAGGTGATCTGTTTCAACCCATTGAAAGAACGTGGGCTTGAACGTTTCCAAAACCCTCAAGTTCCGATTGAAATGCTAAGCAATGGTTCAAAACCAACCAATACTGCTTACTTAAGACCAGCACTGGGGGGTGATATGGCGGTCTTTCGTGGGATGGCTAAATATTTACTGCAATGGGAGCGTGATGCGCTCGCAACCGAAGGAAAGGCCATATTTGATCGTCAATTCATCAGCGAACACACCACAGGTATTGAAGAATACTTAGCAGAAGTTGATGCGACGACATGGGAACATATCGCTGAACAATCGGGGTTAGCTTTAAGCGAAATAGAAATGGTCGCTGACATGTATCGCCGTTCAGAAAAAGTGATCATGTGCTGGGCTATGGGGCTAACACAACATCGTCATTCGGTACAAACCATCAAAGAAATAGCCAATGTACAATTGTTGCGCGGCAACATCGGTAAGCCCGGCGCTGGGCTATCACCCGTTCGGGGGCATAGTAATGTCCAGGGCGATCGTACAATGGGTATCGATGAAAAACCCTCAAACCAATTGCTTGATAGCATTGAACGCCGCTTTAACTTCAATGTCCCACGAGATGCAGGCCACAACACCATACAAGCGATTAAAGCGATGGAGGAAAAACGCTCGAAAGTCTTTATTGGTTTAGGCGGTAATTTTGCGCAAGCCACACCCGATACTCCTCGTACGCATCTAGCGATGCAAAATTGTGACCTAACCGTTCATATCTCAACTAAGCTCAATCGCTCTCACCTTGTTACCGGTCAAGATGCCCTGATTCTGCCATGCTTGGGACGCACGGAAATCGATACACAAGCTAATGGGCCACAAGGCATCACCGTTGAAGATACCTTCAGCATGGTTCATATCTCTTACGGGCAACTCGAACCTCGATCAGAGCATTTACGCTCTGAGCCAGCCATTATTGCGGGTATTGCTAATTCAACACTGGGTTGCCATCCAATAGATTGGAATTGGGTCATTGAAGATTATGGGCATATCCGCGACCTCATTGCAGATACGATTCCGGGCTTTACTGGCTTCAATCAGAAACTAGACAGTCCGGGTGGGTTTCATTTAGTCAATCCGGCTGCAAACCGTCAATGGAATACCCTCAGCGGCAAAGCGCAATTTGGCTCCAATGAACTACCAAAACAGCTGATTAATGAAGCGGTGTTGCAGGGGGGTAATAAGCCCGACCTGATCTTGCAAACCATGCGTTCCCATGACCAATACAACACCACGTTATATGGCTTGAATGATCGGTACCGCGGTGTCTTTGGTATGCGCGAAGTTTTGTTTATCAATGAAGCTGATATATTGAAGCTCGGTTTTGAACCGGGTGACAAGGTCGATATGGTGTCGCTTTGGGAAGATGGTGTGACGAGAAAAGTGAAAGGGTTTACCTTGGTGGCTTATGACATTCCACAGGGTCAGGCGGCGGCTTACTATCCTGAAACCAACCCTTTGGTTCCTTTAGACAGCTATGGTGAACGAACCTTTACCCCTACCTCGAAATTTATAGCCATTAGATTAGAAAAATCTGTGTCTGACACCATTCCTCTTGAAACCGTCAGCTAACTTTCAATCAACAACTAACCTTCAACCGACAACTAAAAAAATCCACCTGTTTTAGCAGGTGGATTCTAATGTTTACGCTTCGCCAATATAAATACAACCTGCAGTACAGGTTTCTTTAATTTCAACTTTGCTCAAAAGCGGCAAGTTTGGTTTTAGCTCATTCCAGATCCACTTAGCCAACACTTCACTTGTAGGGTTCTCTAAACCCTCAATGTCGTTAAGGTAGTAATGATCTAAACGGTTGTAAATCGGTTTGAAGACCGCTTTAATTTCCGAGAAGTCAATTACCCAGCCTGTATGTGGATCAACTTCACCTTCTACGTACAAGCGAACAAGAAAAGAGTGGCCATGCAAACGACCGCATTTATGCCCTTCAGGCACATGAGGAAGATGGTGGGCAGCTTCAAACATAAACTCTTTGTATAACTCAGTTCTCATTGTGTTTCTCAGGCTAAAAAAATGACACGCAATTTTACGTAAAACCACTACACACTACAAGTTCTATCACCGTTGGACGCCCTATTCCAGTAAGGATTCCCCCAAAAGCTAATTATGCTTCTTCATAAAATCAATATGCACATTAATGGAAGCTCAACACTAAATTAAAACCTAATTTACATAATAGAAGCACCACAATCTCGCTACATCACAGAAACAAAACCACAACCGGAGTATGGTCACATAATTCACCCTACTCCATAGGTAGTAGAGACTCTAACAAGTAAAGTGTGCGCGTCATTATAATTAAAAAAACAAACACCTTATGCGCTCAACTATCACCTTTAAAATCCTAGTGGCTCTCGCCATCGTGTTCACTTTTTTGCTAGTAATATCGACCTACTTTCAATATTCGCAGCAAAAGCAGCTTGTTCATTCTGTATTAAGTGAACAGCTCCATGATAAGGCGAGCAACTATTTCGATAGCCTCAATATGATGATGCTGACTGGCACCATGGCACAGAAAGAGACGCTTCGTCAGAAAGCATTGGCACAAGAAGGCATTGAAGACGTTCGCGTATTACGGGCTGATACTGTGAGCCGGCTATACGGCCCTGGAAATGACAATCAAACACCCGTTGATGATATTGATAAACGCGCGCTAGCGGGTGAAACTGTCATCGAGTCATTTTCTGCAGATTGGGGAAAAGGCTTAGTTATCGCCCTACCTATGAAATCGAGCGAAAACTATCGTGGTACCAACTGTGTGGCCTGCCATATGGCACCGGAAGGTGAAGTGTTGGGGGCCATTCGTCTTGAATACAACCTAAATCACGTCAACTCCTTGATCAACACTCAAACGATGGCCGCAATCGGTATTATGGCAGTGATCTCTTTTGCTGGGTTTATTCTAACAATGGGATTGGTTCGTAAAATTATTGTTCGCCCACTGCAACACACTTCGCGCTTTATGACTCAAGTTAGCAACGACAAAAACTTATCAACTCGTCTACCAGAGCAAAGCAAAGATGAAATAGGTACTTTGGCGAACTCTATTAATTCATTTATGGGGACGGTGTCTGACAGCCTTAAACAGGTTCAGAATACTTCTCACAAACTGAATGCTTCCGCCAACCAACTAACTAGTGTCGCCCAAATTACAGAGCAAGCCGCCAGTGATCAGCAGAATGAAACCGCTGAAGTACAAAATAATGTGGAAGGGATACAAGCTCAACAAGTCAATGTAGAACAAGCCACTTTAACGGCATCAGACCTTATCAACCATACCGCTGACGTAGCATGCCAAAGTGCCAACCAAGCACACGACGCCAGTAATGAAATAAAGAACTTAGTGGCCAGCATTGAAGAAGTTAAACAGAAAATACTAATGCTCAATGAACAAACTGGAGAAGTGTCTTCGATATTGAGCGTAATTCGGGGCATTGCGGATCAAACAAATTTATTGGCACTTAACGCTGCAATTGAAGCTGCTCGTGCGGGTGAACAGGGTCGTGGCTTTGCGGTGGTCGCTGACGAAATCCGTCATCTAGCATCACGAACCGCTGAAGCGACAGGTAGTATTGAATCAATTATCCACCAATTCCAACAAGGCAGCGAGGAATCATTAACCTCTGCCGATCGCGTTTGCGCACAAGCACATCAAAGTTCAACAGATATTGATACGCTGTCCAATGAAATGAACGGTGTTGTGGAAGAGATGAAACAGGTATTAACACACGCTCGAAACATTCAGCAGCAGACGCAATCCACCACACTGGCGACCAAGGATGTTCAACAAAAAGTCGAAGCTATTACTTCTCATGCCGATAATACTTCACAATCTGCGGCAGAAACCCGCGACATCAGCAATGACCTAGAAGAACTTTCTGATCATCTTGAATCACTGATTAATCAATTTACTCTATCTAACTCAAGCACCCATTATAAGAACAATTCATAGCACCGCTAAACTGCAATATCACCATCTAACCCAAAAGTGCTCAACCATGAGCACTTATGTCTTTACCGAATATTAGCAAGCAACCTCAGCGCACTGCCACTATCTCCGAAGAATCTACCAACCTAGTTTAATAATAAATCAGATCCTCTCCACCCCTTCAGCTTTACTTTAAATAGGCTCTGTTATTAGCTCGGCCACAATAACGCATTATGAGATCGAACAAAAAACAACCCTTCATGGTTTTTCTTGTCTGTAGACACAATATTTCTTTCACCGAACAAGAATAAAGGTTGAAGCTGTCCGTATGACAGGTAATATGTTCAATCGATTTAGAAAGTATATACAACTCAATGTTTCGGCCAATAATTGTTCATTATTTATATTAATTTGAGGCCATGCTAATAACATTGAGTTGAATTTGTCCCTCAATGGAGAATGAAATCAACATGACTTACGCGCCTGTAACAGACGTACTTGGCGGCAAGCTAGCGGTAGACAGTGAAGTAACTGTTCGTGGCTGGATCCGTTCACGTCGTGATTCCAAAGCTGGAATCTCTTTCCTTGCCATTTATGACGGCTCTTGTTTCGACCCGATTCAGGCCGTGGTTCCTAATAATCTGAATAATTACGAAGACGAAGTATTAAAGCTAACAACTGGCTGCTCTGTTGAAGTAACGGGTAAGATTGTTGAGTCTCCTGCGAAAGGTCAAGACTTCGAGCTAGCAGCAACTGACGTTAAAGTTGTAGGCTGGGTTGAAGACGCTGACACTTACCCAATGGCTAAGACACGTCACTCTATCGAATACCTTCGTGAAGTTGCTCACCTACGTCCACGTACTAACGTGATCGGCGCAGTAGCACGTGTACGTAACTGTCTATCTCAAGCGATTCACCGTTTCTACCACGAGCAAGGTTTCTTCTGGACGTCTGCTCCGCTTATCACTGCATCTGATGCAGAAGGCGCTGGTGAAATGTTCCGCGTATCTACGCTAGACATGGAAAACCTACCTCGCACTGACGAAGGCAAAGTTGACTTCAACGAAGATTTCTTCGGTAAAGAAACTTTCCTAACAGTATCTGGCCAACTTAATGCTGAAGCTTACGCTTGTGCACTAAGCAAAGTTTACACGTTCGGTCCTACGTTCCGTGCTGAAAACTCAAACACAAGCCGCCACCTAGCTGAGTTCTGGATGGTTGAGCCTGAAGTTGCGTTTGCAGACCTTGACGATGTAGCGAAACTGGCTGAAGACATGCTTAAGTACGTTTTCGCTGCTGTTCTTGAAGAGCGCCGTGACGACCTTGAGTTCTTCGCTTCTCGCATCGACAAAGAAGCAATCACTCGTCTAGAGCAATTCGTAGACGCTGATTTCGCACAAGTTGACTACACTGACGCAATCCAAATCCTACTAGACTCTGGTAAGAAGTTTGAATTTGACGTTGAGTGGGGCATCGACATGTCTTCTGAGCATGAGCGTTATCTAGCTGAAGAGCACTTTAAAGCACCAGTTATCGTTAAGAACTACCCGAAAGACATCAAAGCTTTCTACATGCGCTTAAACGACGACGGCAAAACAGTTGCAGCAATGGACGTACTTGCACCAGGCATCGGTGAAATCATCGGTGGTGCACAACGTGAAGAGCGTCTAGACATTCTAGACGAGCGCATGGTTGGTATGGGTATCGACCCTGAGCACATGAGCTGGTACCGCGACCTACGTAAATACGGCACAGTGCCTCACGCTGGTTTCGGTCTTGGCTTTGAACGTCTAGTGTCTTACGTAACAGGTATGGGCAACGTTCGTGACGTTATCCCGTTCCCACGTACGCCACGCTCTGCAAACTTCTAATTCGAACCTTAATCGAAGTTAAAAGTTAAGAACAAATAAGAACCTCCGCTCTTGCGGAGGTTTTTTTATATTCAAAATAAGACGAGACGACGGATACTTCAGCGTATCACCAACAAGAATTACTTATTCGCAGGCTAATCGACATCTTGGTCGATAGCGTATTTTATCGCGAGACCGCAAATAGCCATCATAACAAATGGGATTGCGGCAGTGGTGTATTCTGTCCAGGCCATATCAGCGAATGCTTTTGCCAACAATACGTGGCCGAGAATAAGCAGAAGAGCACATACAATCGCAACGATAATCAGCTTAGCTTCGTTTCCCATAGTCATTTTCAACATAACGGTATCTCCAGTATTTAATCTACCGTTATTGAATCACAACTCTCTATTTTATAAGGCGTACAATTACACCACAAACAACCCGTACAGTTACAAGCGCTACCTCTTATATCAGTACGTCATCTGATGCGCGATCTTACCAAGTAGAATAAGTGCCTGTTCTTTCTCTTCGGTAAGCTCGTAAGAGAAATTCAACCGAATCGCGTTGTCTACCCTGCCCTCCTCACTAAACAAATATCCCGATGCGACACTGATGCCTTGGGCAATCGCTAATTGATGGAATTGCTGGCTGTCAAAGTCAGGAGAGAAACGAACCCATACAAAGTAACCACCAGCAGGCTCTTCAATCTTGATGGAATGCGGGAAGTACTGTTTGATGACGCTAATAAAACGCTCTTTTCTAACCAAAAGGTTTTTGCGCAGTTTACGCAGGTGGTTATCGTAGCTTTCATGAGTGAGAAAGTGTGCAACCCCGAGTTGGACAGGCGCACTGCTTGATAGCGTAGAAAGAAGTTGAAGCTTTTGAATCGCGTCATTGAAACGTGAGTTCACGACCCAACCGACACGATAGCCGGGGCACAGGCTTTTCGAATACGACCCACAAAGCAAAACAGAATCGGTATTATCAAAGGCTTTTAGTGGCTTAGGTTTGTGCCCCTCATAATAAAGGTCTCCATACACGTCATCTTCAATAATGTAGGCTTCATGTAGTTCTGCAATTTTTACCACAAGGCGCTTCGCCTCTTCAGACAAGCTAGTTCCCGTTGGGTTTTGAAAGGTTGTCATCAGCCAACACGCTTTTACATCTTGGTTTTTTAAGGCACGTTCAAACTGTTCAATGTTCAGTCCGTTAATTGGACAAACATCCACTTCAATCGGGTTAAGCCCTAACCTCTCAACAGCCTGCAAAGCCCCGTAGAATGCAGGCGACTCAATCACCACGTTGTCGCCCGACTTAGTAACCGTTTGTAGGCTTAAATTTAGCGCTTCCATCGCGCCTGACGTAATCACAATATCTTGATGGTTAACCGTTATACCTTGCTGTAGATAACGCTGTGCGATTTGCCTTCTTAGGGACTCACTCCCAGGTGGCAGGTTGTTAATCACACTGGCGCCGGTCATCTTCCTGCCAGCACTGGCAAGGTTTCGAGTCAAAGTCGGTAATGGGAAAAGGTCAGGGTCTGGGAATGCGGAGCCAAAAGGAATAACACCCTCTGCAGAGCTAGATTTCAAGAAATCGAATAGGCGGTCGTTGATCGCTTTCTTTTCGCGCACGAATGGCAGTTTATAATCAATGCCATCCACTCGTGGCGCGACAAAATAGCCAGACTGAGGCTTAGCAATGAGCCACCCCTCACTTTCGAGCAATTGATAAGCTTGTAAGACAGTACTGTTGCTGACGTTATAATTACGGCAACTCACGCGTACAGAAGGAATTTTTTCCCCAGTTCGCCAAGTGTTATTAGCAATCTGAGTTCGAATATCCTTTGCAAGCTCTTCATAACGCGCCATCTAATTGTACTACCTAGAGAAATTCTGTGGGCCCAGATTTTATCACTAACGTTAACAACTATTGCTGCTATCCAAGTGATTACTCCTGATTTCTATAATTGTGTGAAATAGTTCACAGATAACTTTGTAAGCTTTGATAGTTTTGTACTCAAGGCGCGAGCTAAGGTCGCTCTTCGCCTCAATGATTTGATGTAACCCAAAAAACATGCGAGACAATAATGAAAAAAATAGAAGCAGACCAACTAAGTTACAAAGGAGAGTCAAACGGTGTTCATAGTTGGATAACGCCGAGTGGACAGCCATATTACTGGCACCCAGACTGGCTCCATATCGCTGAAGATGCGACAGGTTCACATCCAAAGCAGAAACTCGACGTCGAGCAAAACCAAGCACCAACTGAAAAACACGCGGTGTCGGCCATTCTTAAGCACTTAAACCAATGGGCTGCGGATAAGCTGGCGTCTCATCCTGATATTGAAACAGGCTCAGTTGAAGCTGAAATCAATCTGAAAAAGTAATTTGTTTTAAAATCATTAATTTCTTACACCCTATAGGTAATCCGTAGGGTGTTTTGTTATCAAATACCCTCTTTAGTCAATAAATCTGATTGAAATGGATTTTTTTTGGTCTTTCTGTTCACTTCGTATTGTCATAAAAATTCCATACAGGTATAAATACCCATAGATACTATCCCCTCTCAATTGACATGGATGAAGATTATGTTTGAAAAAGTGTTAGCTGCTCCCGCCGATCCTATCCTCGGCCTTACTGAAGAGTTTAAAAAAGACTCTCGTGCAGAGAAAATCAACCTTGGTGTTGGCATCTACAAAAATGAAGATGGTCAAACACCTGTGCTTAAAACAGTAAAGAAAGCAGAAGCTGCACTTCTTGAAAGCGAAAAAACCAAATCTTACCTAACAATTGAAGGTACAGCTGAATACGGTCTAGCGGTTCAGAAACTTCTTTTCGGTTCAGATGCAGAGATCGTAACGTCTCAACGCGCCAAAACAGCACAAGCTCCAGGCGGTACAGGTGCACTTCGCGTAGCGGGTGAATTCATCAAGCGCCAACTGGGTGACGTGAAAATCTGGATCAGTAACCCAACTTGGGCTAACCACAACGGTGTTTTCGCTGCTGCAGGTATCGAGACAGCCCAATACAGCTACTACAACGCTGAAACCAAAGACAAAGACTTCGCAGGTATGGTAGCTGACTTAGAGAAAGCTTCAGAAGGTGATATCGTTCTTCTTCACGGCTGCTGTCATAACCCAACAGGTATCGACCCAACAACTGAAGAGTGGGAAGTACTGGCTAAGCTAGTTGCTGAGAAGAAACTGCTTCCTCTTTTCGATTTTGCTTACCAAGGTTTTGCAAAAGGCGTTGAAGAAGATGCGGCTGGCCTGCGTATTTTTTCTCAATACAACAAAGAGATCCTTGTTGCTAGCTCATTCTCTAAGAACTTCGGCTTGTACAACGAGCGTGTGGGTGCATTCACTCTAGTTGCTGAATCTGCAGACGTAGCAACGACAGCATTCTCTCAAGTTAAGAGCATTATCCGCTCTATCTACTCTAACCCACCAGCCCACGGCAGTGCTGTAGTGACTCACATCCTTGGCGATGCTGATCTACGTGCTGAATGGGAAGCAGAAGTAGCAGAAATGCGTGACCGTATCCAAGAAATGCGTGAGCTATTCGTAACAACACTGAAATCTGAAGGTGTAGACGCAGATTTCACATTCATCGAACGTCAAAACGGTATGTTCTCTTTCTCTGGCCTAAGCAAAGAGCAAGTGACTCGCCTAAAAGACGAATTCGCTATCTACATTGTTGGTTCTGGCCGTATCAGTGTTGCTGGTATGACTAAGTCAAACATGGGGCCTCTATGTAAAGGTATCGCTGCGGTTCTTTAATCGTAAAGCGAAACCTGTATTTGTAGACCTATAGATATGCAAAAAGCCAGCGACTAAGCTGGCTTTGTTGTGTCTGTCTTCTTATTTATGAGCGGTTAAGACACATAATCTTTGCGTTACTAACACTAAGTCTCTGTGTTACTAGTTAGTACTCAAGGAAAAACTCTACACCTAGCTCATTCGTCCTCTCGCTTCCACCTTTACTCCCCTCACCATCTCGGTGCTGGTAAGAGCCGCCAATCGCAAACTTATTGGTCACTAGATAGCGCAAACCTAGGTGATAGATCTCTTCATCGAACAAATCACTGCGTTTTACTTGCACACTACCGTTTGCAATCCATCGTTTAGCAAAACCATAATTAAGCTCAGCTTCTACCCCTTGGATAAACTCGGTATCTGACTCTAATGTTTTATTACTGCCGTTAAGTTCACTTTCTCCCTTAGTAATACCAAGTAGATAAGAAGCCACAATATCGAGGTCTTTCTTAATGCTGTAACGATAGCCAACACCCGGCATTAAAGTATCAATTCGAGTGGTACTTTTATCAGGGTGGATGAAACGTGCATTATAGTCGGCCAACAACAACCAATCATCAGTCACCGCATAACTGGCACCCAATCCAAACGACGAAGCGTTGTTATTTCCACCAGCATCTTCATTTAAGCTCCCTGAATGCGCCGTGGCATAGATATGGTTATAATCAAGAATGTTCACACTATGAGTTTCTGCCCACAAACTTGGAGAAAACACAAAAACGGTAGATACCAAACTAAGCTTCCACTTCGACATTCCTATTACCCTTAAACTAAAACTCCATTAGTTGAAAGATTAGCCTATCCATAAGACTTCAAAAAGGTTTTACCTCACAGATTGATTTGTGACGGCAAATTATTATGAAATGTTGTACCATGAAATCATACAAACTAATGGATGATCATTATGGATGCTGAGTTATTAGAGATTCAAAACTTTCTGGCACAATACCCTCCTTTCACCGATCTCCCTGAAGAGATGTTGGCGAAAGTCACCAGTAGTGTGGAAATTTCTTATTATCGCCAAGACACACCAATCATTCACTTTGGTGACCAAATTCACGACCTTTACATCGTGCGAAGCGGTGAGGTTGAGGTGTATCGTCGTAAGGGTGAGCTCTATAATCGCCTTGATGAAGGTCACCTATTCGGCCAAATGGGTCTACTGACTAACAACAAAGTTCGCTTCCCTGTTAAAGCAATAGAAGACACTCTGCTCTACTGTGTCCCAGAGGCAATTTTTCAAGAACTTTATGACAACTATGACTCTTTTGCTGATTTTGTCGAAGTGGAAGACAATGCGCGATTACGCCAAGCAAACTCCAATAATAACGATGCCAACGATCTATCGACATCAAAGGTAAAAACGCTGCTCACCGGCGAAGCGCCAATGATAGAGAAAACGTGTACCATCCAACAAGCCGCCACCATGATGGCAGAAGACAACGTCTCTTCTTTACTGATCATCGACCCAGATATTGTTGAGGATGATGAGGACGATTCAACCCCTGTGATCGGTATTATCACCGACCGTGACTTGTGTACACGTGTACTTGCAGAGGGCCTAGAGCCATCAAATGAAGTTTCAAGTGTCATGACGCCGGAAGTTATCTCACTCGACCATAATGCTTACGTATACGAAGCCATGATGACCATGCTTCGCTATAACGTACACCACCTGCCCGTGCTAAAGGATAAGAAGCCGATAGGCATTATCGAAGCGACTGATATCGTACGGTATGAATCTCAAAATTCTCTGCTACTGGTAAGCAGTATCTTCCAGCAACAAAGTATCGAAGACCTTAAAGTGCTCTCGGAGCAGGTGAAAGATAGCTTTGTACGCTTGGTTAACGAAGATGCCAATGCTCACATGGTCGGCACCGCGATGTCAGTAATTGGCCGTAGCTTCAAACAACGTATTATTGAATTAGGGGAAGAGCAATTGGGTACAGCGCCCATTCCTTATTGCTTCCTAGCTCTCGGCTCTATGGGGCGTGATGAACAGCTGCTTGTGACCGACCAAGACAACGCCATCATTCTTGACGATACCTACGATGAGCAAAAGCACGGTAAGTACTTTGAAGAACTATCAACCTTCATTTGTGATGGTTTAGACCAATGTGGCTATGTTTACTGTACCGGAGACATCATGGCAACCAACCCAACTTGGCGTATGACGCGCAGAGAATGGGAAGAGTGCTTTGCGGACTGGATTGATGATCCAAATCCGAAAGCCTTGCTGAATGCTTCTATCTTCTTCGACTTAGATGGTGTCTATGGCCGTTTGAAATGGGCTGAACAGTTGAACAGTTTCATCGTAAGACGCGCACGCAAGAACAACCGCTTCCTAGCGTGTCTTGCTCGTAACGCACTCAACCGAACACCACCTCTGGGCTTCTTCAAAGATTTCGTTATGGAGAAAGATGGCCGCCATAACAACTCAATCAACCTTAAGCGTCGTGGTACTGCACCGTTGGCGGATCTGATTCGTGTTCACTCTTTGGCGGTGGCCTCTCGTTCGAAGAACTCATTTGAACGATTGGATGACATTATCGACGCAGGTATTTTGCCAAAAGGCAGAGCACAAGACCTGAAAGACGCTATGGAGTTCATCTCTTTGGTTCGTATTCGTCACCAAGCGCACGACGTTGATAACAACATTGAGCCTGATAACAACATTGAACCAGAGAATCTATCGGACTTCGAACGACGTAACCTAAAGGACGCATTCCAAATCTTAAGTAATGCGCAAAACTTCCTTAAGTTCCGTTACCAAGCTAGCAATAAGTTTAAGTAGGGCCTATGAACAAACTATTTAGATCACCTGCGGTCGATTGGCCTTTTAAATTTGCTCAAAAACTAGAGCGTTCAAAGGACAAGCGTTTAAAGAAGTTCTACAGTGAGCCACTTCCCGATCCAGACACTCCGCTGTCTGAGGTGACCTTTTTAGCTGTGGATTTTGAAACCACAGGCTTAAATTCGGCGAAGGATGGCATTATTACCATTGGACTAGTACCTTTTACGCTCAATCGTATTTATCTAAAACAAGCAAGGCATTGGACGCTAAGGCCTAAGCAAAAACTGGAAGAAGAATCTGTCGTTATTCACGGTATCACACACAATGACATCATCGATGCACCGGACTTAAACGAGGTGCTTGATGAGATTTTGGACGCAATGGCCGGACATATTCCTGTTGTTCACTACCGCCGTATTGAGCGTGAGTTCTTAGACAACGCGTTGAAAGTAAGGTTAGGGGAAGGTATTGAATTTCCAGTATTAGATACACTAGAAATCGAATCTCAAATTCAGAACAAATTGGTTGGTGGCTTCTGGCATAGACTAAAAGGTAAGAAACCCGCATCAATAAGGCTTGGACAAAGCCGACGTCGCTACCATTTACCAGATTACACCCCACACCACGCTTTGACTGACGCCATTGCAACAGCAGAACTACTCCAAGCACAGATTGCGCACCATTACAGCTCTGACATGCTTTTAAAAGATTTCTGGCTGTAGATGCTGGACATATTAATCGTAGTAAATAACGGGGCACCCTAGCTTGTTAAAACGCTCGATAACTGCGTTGAAATTTTGATTATAGAATAACTATTTATCGAAAAATCCGCTCTTGTTCTCAAGTCTTTTTCTTGCGCTATTTCGGAATGCTCACTGTAATTGGTATTAATTACCATAAGAAGTAGCAGAAGAACTACGATAAATATTTGAAACATATAAAAACGCCGCTTACGCGGCATTTTTATTCTTTTCACTTAAATAAATTAAGCATATTTACCTTCAAAATCTTTCATGAAGCTCACCAATACTTGGACACCTTCCAATGTCATTGCGTTGTATAGTGATGCTCTCATTCCGCCTACGGCTCTGTGCCCTTTTAGCGATTTCAAACCAGCAGCATCGGCCAGTTCTAAGAACTTACTGTCTAACTCAGGCTTAGCCAGTTGGAATGGTACATTCATTCTTGAACGGTTAGCCGGGTGAACGTCGTTCTTGTAGAAGTTAGACTCATCGATTGCATTGTAAAGCAGCGCTGCTTTCTCTTTGTTCACCAATTCAATAGCTTCAACGCCACCTTGATCTTTCAACCACTTGAAAACAAGGCCAGACAAATACCAAGCGTACGTCGGCGGTGTGTTGAACATAGAGCCTTTTTCAGCAAGCACTTTGTAGTTAAGAATACTTGGCAATACTTCGTTTGCGAGTTCAAGAAGATCATCACGCACGATAGCAATGCAGATCCCCGCAGGGCCAATGTTCTTTTGAGCACCCGCGTAGATAACACCATACTGTGACACATCAATCTTACGAGACAGAATGTTAGACGACATATCAGCAACGATAGGTTTATCGGTTTTCGGAAGCTCGCTGATTTCAATGCCATCGATGGTTTCATTTGGACAAAAGTGCACGTATGCCGCTTCTGGGTCAATTTGCCAATCTTTAGCCGGAACAACAGCCGCTTTACCATCAATCGATGTCTTGGCATTAAATACATCAATTTCACAATACTTACTTGCTTCAGTCACAGCACTTTCAGCCCAATAACCCGCATCAATGTAAGTCGCCTTCGTCGCGTCTCCTAATAGGTTTAGAGGCACAGCTGCGAACTGAGCACGAGCGCCCCCCTGACAGAAAAGCACTTTATAGTTGTCTGGAATATTCAGAAGATCACGTAGGTCTTGCTCCGACTCATCAGCAACTTGAATAAATTGCTTGCTGCGATGGCTGATTTCCATAACGGAAGTCCCTAAACCATTCCAATCAATAAAATCAGCCTGCGCCTGTTTCATTACCGGTTTAGGAAGTGCCGCTGGACCAGCACTAAAATTGAATACGTTATCTAATGTAAGTTCCATGGGGATGATTGCTCCTGCTAAATAATAACTAAGCAATTAATACCATGTTTTCTCCAACATAAAAACAACAAAAGAGGTCTTAAGACCTCTTTTGTTTCGTACATTATCAAATGTTTAACTTAACCCGCTAGATCACCCACCAGTAATAAGCTCAACTGTTTTTATTGAACAAAAACTGGCATAAGAAGTGCGATTAATGGGATTTCTTGTCCATTTTCAAACACTAGATTTCCATTTTCTAATTCAGCGCTGATTTCATAGCCACTATCGGTTTCCTTGATCATTTCCATCACAATCAATTCATCGATACCCTCACGGATGAATGGGTACTCTTCAACCAGTTCATATGAGAAGCTCGAGTGAATATTTCCCGTCAATGCTGGCAGAATTGTCGAAGGGTTATTGCTAATGTTCTCTGTCCCTTCAGGTACGCTAACCAACCAGTTTGATTGAAAATCCCCCTTGCCTAGAGCTAATGACATATTATTCATTGAGAGGTCGAAACCTTTAGCAAACAATATATCGATAAATGGAATGATCTTCGAAACGTCTTCTTGAGTCAAAACAGGACTCGATTGGTAGATCTCAAAAATTTTCTCAAACGACTGACTATCCAGTTTCGACATTTCAAAATCGACGTTTAAGTTATTGACTTGCCCATCATTGGTTTCAAGATTCTCGACACCCAACTTCAAGTTACTGCGCAGTCGCTTAGTCTCTTCATCTAAATGAGATTCAAAGTCGTACTGTGAGTTTTCGATGGTCATGAACGGTTGCATGGTTGAATCTGAAACCAAAAATCGCTCTACAGTAAAGCTCTGTGAACCCAACCAGTAACCTTGAGCTTGTTGGCCAGAGCCAGTGCCCTTGAGATTTGACAGTGTCGCTTCTTCACCTGTTTCAAAATCAATTTGAACAGAAGGAACAGAAAGCGTGTAATCAACCTGACCTAACACGGTAGCATGGCCAGATAACGTAGACTTAGTGACGGATACAGACGTACCATTTTCACCAGAACCTTGGTGGTTGAACTGGTCTAATTCAAAATTAAAATCTGTATTGCCGTTGAGCTCAGTGCTAGTCGTCAGAGTTAGAGGCAAGGTTTCTAAGTTCTCAAACGTCGACAACGCATTCAGACTCACTAAACCGTGGCTAACCGAACTGTTGACCACGAACTCACTCGGCAGTCCATCAAGCGCTAGTTGCTGCTTCAGGTTATCATCGGTCACTGTTAGACGAGTCTTAACATTAGAAGACAAGTATCCCCTATCGTATTCGACGATTTCAGCCTGAATACTTGAATTGTTAAGTTTTGCGACACCATCAGTAATAGCATTCTGCCCAATTTGCCCAACCGCCAGCGGCCAACAAAGTGCCAATGAGATTGCTCCGCCAATTGCACCAATTTTTCTTAACTGTTTCATGAGTTCTCTTCTACGCTAGTCTGTTTTTTTTCAGTCTAACCCATCAGTAGCCAACAAGGAACATTGAGTTAAATCAGTCTATTGCTAGATACCTCAACTCCCTCAACAAATTAACGTCTAGCTCTCATCCTTATTCAATAGTTCTTGTTAAGCTAAAAGCATCACTACTACAAAGGTTGAGCTGTGAATCAATACGCTGTTATTTGTTTGGACAATAATCCCGTTAGCATTGAAAGAATACATTCGGAGTTAGCTCCGCTGTCTTCGGTATTCGACATTTATACTGCCGAGAACATAGAAGATGCGTATCATGCATTACAAGATATCGGTGACAATCACCAGACAGTTGCCCTAGTTATTACTCATCATCACTCTCATTTTAATGGCGTACAATTTCTTATTGAAATTGAGCAACTGCCTCACAGTAGTATCGCAAGAACAATATTAATCAGTGCTTCGTCAGAGATTCAATCAATTCTGACCGCGGTGAATGAAGGTCGGCTCAACCACTGCCTGACCAAACCAGTTCAAGATAAAGTTCTATTCAAATCAGCACAAAAAGAGCTGACTTCTTTTGTAATCCAATACGACTCCGAAAACCTCCTATCCTACAGCGACACGTTAGACCAACAGCGTTTATTGAGAGCTCACATCGAACAAAATTTTCATTCGTTCCAATCCGGATTTATCCACGATTATCATCAGCTTTCAGACAATGCCCTAGCAGAGCGCGTCGTCAGTGCCTTGCAAGATATATTCTCTATCGAGGATAAAACCAAAGCTATTCGGGAGTACTCGCCGGAACATTTACTTACTGTAGAAGGTGAAGACAATTGCTTTTTATGGTTGATCATTGAAGGTCAAGCAGCGCTCTACAAAAAGGATGAGTTAGGCCAACAACGAGAAGTAGTACGACACTCCAAAGGCAATATTGTCGGAGGTATGTCTTTTGTGACTGGTGAACCTTCGTTCTCTACAGCGATAACCCTAACCCAAACACGAGTGATTAAGCTTGATAAAGATAGCTTTGCTCAGGTTATGCACTCAAATAATACCCTACTGCCGTTATTTACCAACCTGCTGTTGCGTCACTTCAATCGACGCTTACAACGAAGCATCACTAATAAGATCAAGCTACAGCAAACGTTGGAGTCACTGGAATCTGCCCACCAGCAATTGATTGAAAAAGAGAAGATGGCGATGCTGGGACAACTTGTCGCAGGTGTTGCTCATGAGTTGAATAACCCGATTGCAGCGATCTTGCGAAGTATTGAAACTCTGTCGGAACATCTCGACCATATACTCGAAAATTCATCACTTCCAGAGTCAAATAGAGGTACTGATGTATTAACGTATTCAAAGCTAGCGAAGCCACTATCTACGGCGCAAGAAAGGCTGCTTGTAAAACACCTTACATCGACTATCAATGATCGCGCTTTGGCAAAAAAAGCCGTGAGGCTCAACCTAAGTCAAGACTTTACGTTTTTAGACACTCTGAAAGACGCCCCTATTGCAGGTAAAGAGCTACTTAATGACTTAGAGCACTACCACTATGTTGGGAATTCTATTCGCTCCATCCAAGTGTGTAGTAAACGTATTGCCGATATGGTGAAAAGCTTAAAAAGTTATGCCCGCGAAGATAATGAAATTCATCACTACGCGGATATCCATGAAGGGCTTGAAGATACGTTAGTGATTTTTGAAAACCGACTCAAGCATCACAAACTCGAAAAGCACTACGATACAGACTTACCACCTTTGTTATGCCAATCGCTTGCGCTGCAACAAGTGTGGACTAACCTAATCTCCAACGCGCTCGATGCCCTTTCTGGCACTGGTAAAATTACCATTACCACTTCTCGACAGGAAAAAGGCGATGATAGCTTTTTAGTGGTTAGAATATCGGATACCGGGCACGGTATCGCCAAAGAAGACATCAATACTATTTTCACCCCAAACTTCACCACCAAAAAAGAAGGCAACTTTGGTTTAGGGATTGGGTTGTCCATTTCACAACAAATCGTTTCGGCTCATCAAGGATTTATGTTGGTGGAGTCTGAGGTAGGAAGCCATACCACCATGCAAGTGTGGCTTCCGTTCAAACAAAAAGGAGCACCTCATGAATAAGTACCTAATTTTATGTGTCGATGATGAACCAGAAGTCCTCAATAGTGTCCTTCAAGATCTGGCTATGTTTGAAGAAAACTTTATCGTTGAAGGTGCTGAATCGGTAGATGAAGCCAAGCAAGTGATTGAAGAAATGGCTCAAGACGGCATTAAACTCGCCTTAATCTTGTGTGACCACATCATGCCAGAAAAAACCGGAATCGACTTTCTCATAGAACTCAACCACCAAGATTCAACTAAGACTACACTAAAGCTTTTGCTCACAGGGCAAGCAGGCCTTGAAGATACGGTGACGGCTATCAATAATGCGGCGCTTGATTTCTATATCTCTAAACCTTGGCAAGGTGATCAACTCAGAGACACCATTACTCAGCAACTAACCGATTTTGTAATCAAAAACGACGAACAACTGTTAAACTGGACTTCCATCTTAGATACAGAACGTATACTCACCTCAATGTCGGATAAACGCACAAGTTTTGGTGAATAGCATTTAGAATTTGATGGTTAGCTTTCAAATTAAAGAGAATAACACCATAAATATGAGATCTCAGTAGCAGAGTATCACTAAAAGTGATTGTTTTTTATTCGAATAACAAATGATTGGCATTTTTATGGATTACTTTTCCGTGAGTTAGATTAAACTGTCTTGATGTTTATGGTTTGCCTGATTTTTCTCAAACCAAAGGAATTAACACTAATAAAGGTTTACGATCGTTATGCGCAAAATACTACTTACTACCGCTATGCTATTGGCTTCTAGTCAAGCGCTAGCTGTCGATGAACAACCACAAGTAATGAGCAACTTCAGCTACGATTACTTCGAAGCACGTATCGGTGCTAGCCCAGTTACATTTGGTGGTGCGTTCAGTAAGTCAATCCATCCGAATGCTCACGCTGTAGCGCGTATCGATTCAGAATTTGAAGGCGATTACGACTCTGCGGTAGGTCTTGGTTTCCACGCACCAATCAACAACTGGGCAGATCTAACAGGTGAAATGCTAGCGCGCATCGTTCAGCCTGAAAACTCAAGTTCTACTGATATCGGTATGGAGATCAACGTTGGTGTTCGCCAATGGCTTGGTCCACAACTAGAGGTTGGTGGTAAAGGTGGTTACGTTTCTATCGATGACAACGATGATTGGACAGGTTCTGTTTACGCACGTTTCCACTCTACAGAACTATTCTCTATCGGTGCTGAAGCGCGTATCAACGACTTCTACGGTGATCAGCTAATGTTCACTACTCGTTTCAAGTTCTAAGACTTAACGAGACAGCTCCTATGAGCACTTACTTTTCTTATTAGGAAGATTAAGACAGAAACAAAAAAACCGAGGACATTCCTCGGTTTTTATTTATTTACAGTAATCTTAAGCATATAAGGAGGGTTTCTTTAATGGCAACTCTTTAATAATTGCTGCTTGCGTGGCTCTTGCAACAGTTTCCAATGGATACCATCAATTGCACCCGCAAATTTCCAAAGTAGTTTTAAGTCAACATCATTTCCGTACGCTTTGCGAACCTTATTAAATACTTCAGGCGCCCCCAACCGCATAAACATTGAAACATCATCCACACCAGCCTTTTTCACCATACGTTCTAGTGTAAGTTGCATGTTAGGCAGATCTCTTAACCTGCGGCTCGCTGAAGATTTTTTGAAACTACGTTGCTGTATTGAATTATCGATTGAAGTACGAATAATGCTATCCAATTCAGGATGTTCACATGTAAACAGGTCAGTAATATCGTAATAATTTACCGTTGCTATTGTCTGTTTTTTTACATGGCGATATTTTTCACAATCAAGGTCCGTCAGTTTTTTATCTAATGAACTACCGCCTCTAATGAATAAACAACCTCCTGTTAACAAAGCGAACATAGCGTCATTTTGAAAAAGGCCAATACCTCCAAACATAGAACGTTTTTGATGTTCGCCAAATTGATTCACGTAATTAATAAATGCTGTCTCTGTCATTTCTGTTGATCCTTAATCAAATAACCCCGATTAGGTTGATCACCAGACAAGCAGCTTTTTATGCGAAAAATTTAAATCTATCTATTATAGTTAGGTGAATATTATAGTTGCGTTTTCCACCTTTAAATAAATGATACTTTGAAAAGAAAAATAAGTCTGGACCTAGTTCACATCAATCCATTATGCATTCGCTTTAATCATGATTGACATCACAATAATTTATCAAGCTAAGCTTGAATCTTGACGTTCGGTGATACATCGGTTCAAGTTTCTGGAGTTTATATGATCCAATCAGTATTGCCTCGCAGCATCGCGGCTTGTAAAATGGTATGACATACATATGGTTACTTCTTATATGAATCATTTATCGTTTTTCTGGCTACCACAAAATAAGGCTCTTCTCTTAAAGGGTCTGGAATCAGAGTTTGCTCAACTTGTTGGACATTCTATCTCAGCGGGAAAAATAACACTTCCTCCTATCCCTAACGTTGTACTGAAGATTCAAAAGCTGTGTACCCTTGAATCAACGGGGATTAGCGAAGTTGCCGAGTGCTTACTTGAAGACCCAGGCCTCACTGCTATCGTGATTCGTGTTGCTAACTCAGTCGTCTTTAACCGACGCAACATTACTTGCGTCGATATCATGACGGCGGTATCGCGTTTTGGCATATTAAGAGTACGAGACATCGTTACCGCACAGGCTATTGAACAACTCAAGCATTCCGTGGATCTAAGTAAAGAGTGTAATCAGTTGTTGGTTCAGAGTGCTTCTGTATCCAAAGAGCTAGGCGCCACTATGGTACTGGTGACTAACGGATTCAAAGCTATCTCGCCTGTTGAATATGGCTACCTTGAGCACGAGAAATCATTGCTTGTTGGGTTACTGGCCGACATCGGCTTGTTCTGCTTGGTTAATGAATACCACCTATATCTCGAAAACGGCAACTACCTAGACCATGATATTGCCCTACAGATCTTCCAAGGCCAATGCTCTGCAACCAGTAAACTGGTACTTAATCGTTGGGGTTTTGACAGTGATTTCATCGATGTGTGCAGTAATACAATCAATCAACAAGAAGCACGTGAAGTCTCTTACTTAGATATCGCGCGAATCGCAAGCCACTTGCTGATGTTCAGAAATAAGGATGAGAACATCGATGATCACGAGGTTGAACTGAACGTGACGGGTGCAGAAGTGCTTTATCAGTTAAGCAACTTGAGTAAACATGATTTTAATGCAAAGCTAAACGGCGTTATCAACACTAGCGGCTTCTAAGTGACTAGTAATTGCTAAATAAGTGCAAGATGAAGTAAATGCAATGGGGAAAGCATGTTTACAGGGATGATCTTTATATTTGCGCCACTTGTCGTGGGGTATCTGTTTTCTATTTCAAACGCTCAAACGCTAGAATTTATTAACCGCTCAACATCACGTTTGATCTACGTGATTCTGGCGTTAATGGGACTAAGCTTAGCCGCCCTTGATAACCTAGGCAGTAACCTGCAGACAATTCTTCTTTATACTGTCACTTTCTTTGCCTGCTTAAGTGTTTGTAACCTAATGGCACTGCCCGCTATTGATAAGTTGCTGCCACTCAAAACCGACAGTAGCAAGCAGAAGCTTCCCCTCTCTTCTATGGCGATGGAGTCGGCCAAGCTGATCTTGGTAGTGGGCTCAGGTCTTATTACAGGTTTAGTACTGCCTATCGGCCTTGATTGGGTAGATACAGCAAGTGAGTGGATTTTGTTTGTACTGCTGTTCTTTATTGGCATTCAGTTGCGCAATAGTGGACTAACACTTCGACAGATCTTACTCAATAAACACGGTATGGTCATCGCTGTTACAATCATCATCACCTCAATGTTAGGCGGTGTTATTGCGGCTTACCTATTGGATATTCCACTGTTCAAAGCTTTAGCGATGTCTTCTGGCTTTGGTTGGTACTCTCTGGCGGGAATCTTAATGGGTGACGCGTTTGGCCCTGTTTATGGCGGAGCGTCGTTCATGCTAGAGCTATTGAGAGAGTTGGTTGCGTTAGTGTTGATTCCAGTATTGATTCGCAGTTACCCATGCACCTCTATTGGCTATGCAGGCGCGACAGCAATGGACTTCACCTTACCTGTAATTCAAACAACGGGTGGCGTTCGATGCGTCCCTATCGCAATTGTCAGTGGCTTTATATTAAGCTTACTTGTCCCTGTTTTGATGTTGTTCTTTGTATCTCTTGCTAACTAGATCGCAGGAATAGCGTTTGTTTTAGATTAGAATGCGTCTCGAATACCGATGCCCAAGACACCATTACAGTTACCGAAATAAAAAGACACTAAGTGTCATTGTTCAACAAATAACGTTCACGGTACTCTGTAACGACAAAGTTATAAAAAGAATAAACTCACAAAAGGAACCACTATGAAACGCCTTTGCGTCGCATTACTGCTAGCTACAACTTCTACTTTATCTTTTGCAGCAGATTCAATGTCTGAGACAAATCAATGCCAAGCAAAAAAATATGATGCATACATCGATGCTTCTTTAGGTTGGTATGCTGATCTTGCTGCATTAACTTCTGAGCAATACCCAGAACTAACAGAAGTAAGTGAGTGGTTCCTAGAAGGTCGTAAGCACCACTTTGAACTTAACCGTGCTGCGGTAAATTATTATCTCGTGAATGATTCAAGCAAAGTAGCAACCGCACAGCCTGTTGAAGGTTGGTTGCAACTCGAACAGCATGACATAAAGACGCTCTCAAAACGTGATGATGAGCTTGGCCAAATTGCGAAAACGACGTTCGACGACCGCCAATCAACGCCTCATGCTCAAAACTACGAGCTACGATCAGCATTTGCAGAACTGCTTAGCCACCCTAAGCAAATCGACACAGCACTTCAACGCTACAACCAGTCGATTGCTGAGCTTGAAGCGATTAAGTGTAAATAGCCCCTCACCCAATAGGCTCTTGTGAGAAGTTGGATTTCATAATTAAGACGGGACATTGTTCCCGTTTTCGTTTAGATTATTCCGCTCGCGTCAATATTAGAAAAATAACTCGCTTGCTATGGTTACGGAACAAAAAACAGCAGATGTTAGCTTCGACAGTCTTCTACGTATCTTCACGGTACCGGAAGGCCCAGATTCAACACTCACTCAAATTGAAGACAAACTTTCACGAAACCTGAATCAATTCTTACGTGAACATATTGTGGCTGAAGAAAAGCCGCTGCGTGAAATTGAGAAAGATTTTTCAAATGCTCATATCCCAGAGCAACCTGAGTTTGTTTCAGAACATACTGAGCATCTCCTAGATTCTCTCGTATCTCATTCGGTACATACGTCGTCGCCAAGTTTTATTGGCCACATGACGTCTGCGTTGCCGTACTTCCTGATGCCGCTTTCTAAAATCATGATTGCGTTAAATCAAAACCTAGTAAAAATAGAGACCTCCAAAGCTTTCACTCCCTTAGAGCGTCAAGTTCTGGGTATGCTACATCGCTTAATCTATCAAGATAACGACCAGTTTTATTCCCATTGGATGCACAGTGCAAACCACTCTTTAGGTGCGTTTTGCTCTGGTGGTACCATCGCGAACATTACTGCGCTTTGGGTTGCACGGAATAATGCTTTGAAAGCTCAAGGTTCGTTCAAAGGTGTCGAAAAAGAAGGCTTGTTCAAAGCCATGAAGCACTACGACTATGAAGGCCTAGCCATCTTAGTCTCCGAACGTGGTCACTACTCTCTGAAGAAAGCTGCAGATGTGCTTGGTATTGGCCAAGAAGGTTTGGTATCGGTTAAAACGGATAACGACAACCGTATTTGCACTGACGATTTGAGACTCAAGATCGAGCAACTTAAGCAGAACAAGATTAAACCCTTCGCCGTGATCGGTGTGGCAGGTACAACCGAAACAGGCAATATCGACCCACTCAAAGATATCGCTGAGGTGTGTGCTGAATCAGGTTGCCACTTCCACGTGGATGCGGCTTGGGGCGGTGCGACCTTGATGTCTAACAATCATCGCCACCTGCTTGATGGTATTGAACTTGCTGACTCAGTCACGATCGATGCTCATAAGCAACTTTATATCCCTATGGGAGCAGGCATGGTTTTGTTTAAGAAGCCAGATGCGATGACGGCGATTGAGCATCACGCGCAATATATCTTGCGTAAGGGTTCTAAAGACCTAGGTAGCCATACTCTAGAAGGCTCTCGATCCGGTATGGCGATGCTAGTATATGCTTCAATGCACATTATTAGTCGACCTGGTTATGAGCTACTTATCGATCAAAGCATCAACAAAGCACGCTACTTCGCCGACCTGATTAAAAAACAAAGCGATTTCGAGTTGGTATCAGAACCAGAGCTTTGCCTACTAACTTATCGCTACATACCTGAATCAGTAAAAACTGCACTGCTTAAAGCGGAACCAGAACAACGCGTAGCACTGAATGAGTTGCTTAATGAACTCACCAAGTTTATTCAAAAGAAGCAACGTGAAACTGGCAAATCTTTTGTATCTCGAACTCGCTTAAACCCTGAAGTTTGGGCACATCAACCGATCATCGTTTTTCGCGTAGTGTTAGCGAACCCATTAACGGGCAAGGAGATTCTTTCTTCCGTGCTTGAAGAACAGCGTGAAATCTCTAAACTAGCGCCTAACTTAATGGGCAAAATCACTAAGCTCACCATGCAAATAAACGCATAGCCATTCAATTTTAGTTGCATCAAATTGAAAATTTCTTTCTTTTTGATGTAACTAAGCTGTCAGTTCATACTCAAATTGCATTCTTTTTGCTCAAACTCTCTTCCAATTCTGTAGTTTTCTAAAATTTTGTTGAGGTTTGTCATATTCTTAAGCATTCGTGCCGTGTTTTTGTATTAGTAAATAGTATGTTGGGTTTATACTGACTCTACGGTGCTAGTTAGCTTGATATCTATTTGATGCAGCAGTATTTACAATACCAAATATAAGTCTGGTTTTGTCATTACTGATATTTGTTTCAGCCATACCCCCTGGTAAAAGATATTAACTGGCAAGTTGTTCTCTATACCCTTGTGAACACTATGAATACATTAGAAAAAATACAAAAAAACCTGGAAAATTTCAGCAAGTCTGAGCGTAAGGTAGCCGAAGTAATCATGGCTTCCCCTCAAACTGCAATTCATTCTAGCATTGCTACCTTAGCTAAAATGGCTGACGTGAGTGAGCCTACAGTTAACCGCTTCTGTCGTCGTTTAGACACAAAGGGTTTCCCTGACTTCAAACTTCACCTCGCTCAAAGCTTGGCGAACGGTACACCTTACGTGAACCGTAATGTTGAGGAAGATGATGGCCCAGATGCTTATACCCATAAGATTTTCGAATCGACGATGGCTTGTCTGGACGTAGCTAAAAACAGTCTAGATGCGATGCAAGTGAACCGTGCGGTTGACTTGTTAACTCAAGCAAAACGAATTTCGTTTTTTGGCTTGGGTGCCTCTTCTGCCGTCGCGAAAGATGCTCAAAACAAGTTTATTCGTTTCAATATCCCCATTACGTGTTTTGAAGATATAGTGATGCAACGAATGAGCTGCATTAACTGCAGTGACAACGACGTCATCGTACTTATCTCTCATACTGGCCGTACAAAGAGCCAAGTTGAGATCGCGAATCTAGCTCGTGAAAACGGTGCAACCGTTATTGCTATCACAGCAAAAGATTCTCCTTTAGACAAAGCAAGCTCGCTTTCGATTTGTCTGGATGTTCCAGAAGACACTGACGTTTATATGCCAATGGCAAGCCGTGTTGTCCAAATGACGGTTATTGATGTGTTAGCGACAGGCTTTACGCTTCGTCGTGGCTCTGGTTTTAGAGAGAACCTAAAACGCGTTAAAGAGTCACTGCGTGATTCACGTTACGAGAAATACTCTCAGTTCTAAACGGCTAAGACAGGAACTGAACACAAGTTGAACTAAATAACGGAGCCTAGCGCTCCGTTTTTATTGGTTTTAATAGCGCTTACACGAGATGAATCAACTTTATACAATTAGGTAGTCGAACTGTAACCCTTCACAGTCACAAGCGCTCTAATGTAAAACCAGTAACCAATAGCACTTTGCAGCCATATTGATTAAACAGAGACAATGCTGATCCATCTCCAAAAATAACCTTTGTTGATGGAGCATCATTCATGGAAAACAACCACAATCTTTTTTATGAACATTATTTGCTCTGATAGACAAAACCTATTGTATTAAGAGGCAATTCCATCTTTATTTCCCTAATGCATTAAGGCATAGTTGGATTCAAGAATTTTGAGTCATATTCATTTAAGAATAGTTGACGTATTTTAGGTTAACGAGCCTCATTCCGTATTTAGGAGAAATGAAATGTTTGTAGTTATTTTTGGTCGCCCTGCTTGCCCATTTTGTGTCCGCGCAAAAGAGCATGCTGAAACTCTTAAAGCTAAGCGTGATGACTTCAACTATCGTTATGTTGATATTCATGCTGAAGGCATCAGTAAAGCAGACCTAGAAAAAACAGTAGGTAAGCCAGTAGACACAGTGCCACAAATCTTCATCGATCAAGACCACATTGGTGGTTGCACAGAATTTGAAGCATACGCAAAAGAAAACCTGGGTCTTTTCGATTAAGACTCTGTTTAGTTATAACTAGTTTTCTAGCATATTTCTCAGCCCGCAATTGTTTGCGGGCTGTTTTATTTCTGACCCAAGCTAAGTAGAAGTAAATTTAAAGTAAAAAGGCAAAATACCGCTTATAATTTATTTATATTTAGATACAATTCACCTCTGTAACTTACCCCTGTGTTCCACGCCAATTATTGAGCGACCACTGTGAATATCGACGTTGTTTTTTTGCTAGAACAAAACCCTATCCTTCTCATCTTTGTTGTTTTGTCGATTGGCCTTGCCATTGGCAAAATTCGGTTTGGTAGCCTCCAACTTGGCAACTCTATAGGTGTGCTTATAACTTCCCTGATCATGGGGCACCTTGGTTTTTCCTTTAACGCAGACGCTCTCACCATAGGTTTTATGCTCTTTATCTATTGTGTAGGTATTGAAGCAGGACCAAACTTCTTCGGTATATTCTTCAGAGACGGTAAACATTATCTCATTCTAAGCCTCGTGGTGCTTTCTACCGCGATCGCCTTAACCTACTTCAGCAGCCACTACCTTGGTCTTGGGTTTGGTTTATCTGCAGGTATGATGGCGGGAGCCTTGACTGCAACACCAATCTTAGTAGGAGCTCAAGACGCTCTGAATTCCGGGCTTGCAGAAATACCAAGGAACATGGATTTAGGCCTGATCATTGAAAACCTTTCTGTCGGTTACGCAATGGCTTACTTGGTTGGCTTGATCAGTATGATTATGTTCGCCCGTTTAATTCCAAAGCTTCAGAAAGTAAACCTGCACGATTCAGCAGAGCAAATAGCTCAAGAGCGTGGCCTGGGTTCTTCAGGGCAACGTAAGGTTTACCTTCCAATTATTCGTGCTTACCGTGTGGGACCAGAACTTGTTTCGTGGACAGGCGGTAAGAACCTGCGTGAGCTGGGTATCTATCGTCAAACTGGCTGTTACATCGAGCGTATTCGCCGTAATGGTATTCTTGCCCACCCTGATGGTGATGCCATTCTGCAAGAAGGTGATGAAATTGCTTTGGTTGGTTTCCCAGACAGCCACGCGCGTCTTGACCCGAGCTTTCGTAACGGTAAAGAAGTTTTCGACCGTAACCTTCTTGATCTTCGTATCGTAGAAGAAGAGATCGTCGTTAAGAGTGACAGTATCGCGGGTAAACGACTGTCGGACCTGAATTTGTCTGAGTATGGCTGTTTCTTAAACCGAGTAGTGAGAGCTCAGATTGAGATGCCAATGGACTTAAACATAGTGCTTTCCAAGGGTGATGTATTACAAGTCAGTGGTGAGAAAAGTCGAGTCCATGGCTTAGCGGAGCAAATCGGCTTCATCTCTATCCATAGCCAAATGGCAGACTTGATGGCTTTCTGTAGCTTCTTCATTCTGGGCATTTTATTCGGCTTAATCACAATGACATTCGGTCAGGTTTCATTTGGGTTAGGTAATGCTGTAGGCCTCCTTCTATCCGGTATCATGCTTGGCTTTTTAAGAGCTAACCACCCTACTTTTGGTTACGTTCCTCAAGGGGCGTTAAACATGGTCAAAGATCTTGGCTTGATGTTCTTTATGGTTGGTATTGGCTTAAGTGCTGGTGGAAAGATGTTTGAGCACATAACTCAAGTAGGCCCTCAGGTGATCGGTATCGCACTCATAGTGAGTGTACTGCCAGTTTTCTTCGCTTACTTAGTTGGCGCTTACGTCTTGAAGATGAACCGTGCTCTGCTATTTGGAGCCATCATTGGCGCACGAACCTGCGCTCCGGCTATGGACATCGTAAATGGCCACGCTCGTTCAACCATTCCAGCACTAGGTTACGCAGGGACTTACGCGATAGCGAATATTTTGATGACCCTAGCAGGTACTTTCATCATCATCATTAGCTAGCGCCTACTGCTTTAAAAACAGCCCAGCTTAGATATTTCAAATGCACTAATTCATATTTGGATTAGTGCATTTTTTATGACTAGTTTCTCTCACTTGATCTTAGAGCTCTTCGCAACTCGAATTCCCCATCTGATCTTTACCTCTTTACTCAAACAACAGACAAAAAAATAGGCGCTCAATGAGCGCCTATTTCATTTGAATCGATTGTTGGAATTAGATGTCAGCTACATCAAATTCAACCGCTGGGTTGACGTCAGCTTCGTAATCAACACCTTCAACACCGAAACCAAATAGCTTCAAGAACTCTTCTTTGTACTCTACGTAGTCAGTCAGCTCTTTTAGGTTTTCAGTTGTGATTTGAGGCCATAGGTTACGACAATGCTCTTGAATGTCGTCACGAAGTTCTAGGTCATCTAAACGTAGACGGTTCACTTCATCCACTTCTGGCGCGCTGCCGTCTTCTTTGTATAGACGCTGGCTGAACATACGGAAGATCTGTTCCATACAACCTTCGTGAATACCTTCTTCACGCATCTTCTTGAACACCATAGCGATGTAAAGAGGCATAACAGGGATTGCAGAACTTGCTTGAGTCACAACAGACTTAAGAACAGCAACGTTAGCAGTACCGCCAGTTTGGCCTAGTTTCTCATTCAGCGCTGATGCTGCACGGTCTAGATCCATCTTAGCTTTACCTAGCGCGCCATCCCAGTAGATTGGCCACGTTAGTTCAGTACCGATGTAGCTGTAAGCAACTGTCTTACAACCGTCAGCTAGAACACCCGCTTCAGAAAGAGCGTTGATCCAAAGTTCCCAATCTTCACCGCCCATTACAGTAACAGTGTCTTTGATCTCTTCTTCAGATGCAGGCTCAACACTTGCTTCAATGATCGCATCTTTGTTGGTATCAACCGCTGTTGATGTGTACGTTTCGCCGATAGGTTTTAGAGCTGAACGAATCACTTCGCCAGTCTCTGGCATTTTACGTACTGGAGATGCCAGTGAGTACACAACCATATCGATTTGACCTAGATCTTCTTTGATCAGATCAATTGTTTTCTGTTTCGCTTCGTTAGAGAAAGCATCGCCGTTAAGGCTTTTTGAATACAGGCCTTCTTCTTTAGCTAACTTGTCGAACGCTGCTGAGTTGTAAAAACCAGCTGTGCCAGGTTTTTTCTCAGTACCGGCTTTCTCGAAGAAAACACCGATAGTTGAAGCGCCGCCACCAAATGCAGCCGCAATACGTGAAGACAAGCCGTAGCCACTTGAAGAGCCAACAACGAGTACACGTTTAGGTGCGTTTGCGATTGGGCCTTGAGCTTTTGTGTAAGCTATTTGTTCTTTTACATTAGCTTCACAACCGACTGGATGTGTTGTAGTACAGATGAATCCGCGAATTCGAGGTTTGATGATCATATTCAACTTCCTTAAAAAATCAGGTTAAGGATAAGAGTTTCGTGCGCAAATGGCATCTAATTTCTGTAAAAATGTGGTGAAAATGCAAGTGGTTGGATCACTCAGCTCATATTTGCTGACTAAGTCACCATTTGTTAACGCGTCTATTGCGATTTCTACGACAAAAACAAAAAAGGCACCTTATTAGGTGCCTTTTATCATTTCTTTCTCTAAGCAACGCTATTTAGCTTAGGTTTTAACTCTTTTCGCGTCAAAGTTTCACTAAAGTCATGACTGAAGTGGTCAACTTGAATTGCTGTATAACGTAGTTTATCAGCAGCAACAATTTGGTCGACTTCTTCTTGAGTAAGTACACCTGCTGCAAGTGCTTGAGCCAGTTTGTCTGCCAGCAAGCCTTTACGAGCCACTTTGCCCTCTTTCACTGCTTTGAAGATCTTACGCTCTAGAGGCTTAATGCTGTACATCGCATTGAAAGCATTCTCCATAAGGCCAACACTATCATCCTCTTCCTTGCCGATGTAGCAAAGGTGAGTTAGACGTTCACGGTGTGCACCAGGAGTCATCAAGCTTTCAGCCAGTTGTACCGTTAGGTTATCACTTGGTTTTTCAAAGTGGTTGCCCACAGGGAAAACGAGACCTTTCAGCACTTTCCCAACCATCTTGTTCGGGAAGTTTCTGTACGCTTCTTGTAGAGATTTAGCCGCGTTGTGGAAACAGTGTTGAACCGCGTAATGTACGTAGTCTAGGTCAGCTTGTTGACGACCTTCGTCTTCATACTTCTTAAGCGCAGCAGACGCCATGTATAAGTAACTTAGACCATCACCCAAACGTGCAGAGATAAGCTCTTTACGTTTCAGTTCGCCACCTAGTGTCAGCATTGCGAAATCCGCACTTACAGCAAGCGCACGGCTTAAACGAGTCAGATCTTGGTAGTAAGGCTTCGTTGGGCCACTCATGTCGGCTTTAATGAACTTAGAGCCCGTTAATGCCGCACCAAAAGCACCGAACGTGTTTTTAGTTGCGTGTGAGATGTGCTTGAACAACAATTTATCGAAATCCTTCGCACCTTGCTTCTCATCAGGGTTCGCTGCTGCTTCCATTTCGCTCAATACGTATGGGTGACAACGTGTCGCACCTTGACCGAAGATCATCAGATTACGAGTTAGGATGTTCGCACCTTCTACTGTGATAGCAACTGGAATACCTAGGTAAGGCGCAGCCAAGTAGTTCATTGGTCCATCTTGAATTGCACGACCCGAGTGAATATCCATTGAATCATTCAGAATCGTACGCGCCATCTCTGTCATGTGGTATTTAGCGATAGCCGTTACGATACCCGGCTTCTCTTTCATATCGAGTGAAGTAGTTGTCAGCGTACGAGTTGCTTCTAGTAGATACGTTAAACCACCAATACGGCCTAGGCTCTCAGCAACACCTTCGAACTTACCAATCGACATGCCGAACTGCTTACGAACATAAGCGTATGCGCCGGTCGTTTTCGCTGTTAGGTGGCCCATCGCCGTGCCCAGTGCGGGTAATGAGATACCACGACCTGCAGACAAACATTCCACCAGCATACGCCAGCCTTTACCTGCGTAATCTGCGCCACCGATTAGCCATTCCATTGGGATGAATACATCGTGACCGCGTGTTGGACCATTCATAAACGCAAGGCCAAGTGGATCATGACGCTCGCCAATCACAACGCCTTCATGCTCTGCCGGGATTAGCGCACAAGTGATACCGATGTCTTCCTTGTCGCCAAGCAGCTTCTCTGGATCGTGCAGTTTGAAAGCCAGACCAAGTACCGTCGCCACTGGTGCTAGCGTAATGTATCGCTTATTCCAGCTAAGCTTGATGCCTAGTGTCTCTTTGCCTTCGTGCATTCCCATACATACCGTACCGACATCAGGGATACCACCCGCATCAGAACCTGCTTCAGGGCCGGTTAATGCGAAACATGGAATATCTGTACCGTCAGCAAGACGCGGTAGCCAGTAGTCTTTCTGATCTTGAGTACCGTAGTGAGACAACAGCTCACCAGGACCAAGAGAGTTTGGAACCATGACTGAAACCGCAGTACTGATACTGCGAGTCGCAATCTTAGTTACGATAGTCGAGTTGGCGTGTGCTGAAAATTCACGACCGCCGTACTCTTTCGCAATAATTAGCGAGAAGAAACGCTCTTTGCGTAAGAAGTTCCACACCTCCTCAGGAAGGTCTCGATCTTCTTTTACGATTTGGTGGTCATCGAGCATAGCAAGCAACGTTTCAAGTTCATTATCCATGAACGATTGCTCTTCTGCTGTCAGCTGAGGTTTTGGATATTGGTGCAGCTTAGTGAAATCTGGTTTACCAGAAAACAGCTCTCCATCCCACCAAACACTACCCGCTTCCATCGCTTCTTTCTCGGTGCTAGATAGTGGTGGTAGTACTTTTTTAAAGAGTTTAAAAGCTGGGTCACTTACCCATTTTTGTCTTAGAGAGCTCATAGTTCAGATCCTTTTGTTCACTATTTTGGTTGTGAATGTTTCGCTTTTTATTGTTTTATTCTTCTGCTGACATGCCAGCGGCCAAGTATGGAATAAGAATATCGACCACTGCTTTGGCATCTATTCGCTTACCGTAATCATTCTCTGCAATTTCAACGAGAGCCTGACTGGAAGCCATGGTGAAAACACAAGTCCCTAGGGTGAAGTGCAATCGCCAAAATAACTGTTCTTGAGTGAGGCTCGGGTTAGCTTTCATTACTGAGCTGGTAAACAGAGTCAGTACTTCGCTGTAGCGAGTTGTAATGAACCAACGCAAGTGCCCTTGCACATCCGTATAGCCTCTGCCGATAAGTAACATAAATCGACTTGTGCCATTAGGCCTAACATCATTAAGGGCTCTTAGTGGTTGCCTTAAAGACTCAAACACATCATTCATAGAATACGTTTCGTCCAAGTTTAAGTTCACCAAAGCGTCTTGCAGTGCTGGCATAAATGCCTCTAAATAACGATTGAGAACTGCACGAACCAGAGTTTTCTTATCGCCAAAGTGGTAATTGACCGAAGCTAAATTGACATTGGCTTTACCTGTAATAGTGCGTAAAGAGGTGTCATTGAAACCGTGCTCAGCAAATAAGCCTTCAGCTACATCTAAGATTTTGTCTTTGGTTGTACTTCTTGGTGCCATTTCAATCACTCGTATTAAACAACTGTTTGAAATATACGCCCAGTACATTTATTTAACAAGCAAGCAACATCACATTTTCACAAATTGGTCGTACCAGTTGGTAAGGTTCAACACTAACCAATTGAATAAACGTGTTTTTACAAAAAAAGAAAAAATTAATGAATTTTCGTGGAACTGAAATCGAAATGGAAGGTCATAATTATATAGAAAACAGAGTATTTAGAAGTTTAACAGGCCGTCAAACTTGCTTCTCCCTGGTTTCTTAATTACTGCATTTTCCTTATTAACTCCTATACTTGTATCCGCCCAAACCACGTTGGTTTGGGCTTTTTTTTTGCCTATAATTCAGGCGATTTTTGTTCGGCTACTCCTGAACGCAAAAAAGCCCCCGAAACCGAGGGCTTTCATTACGTCAAGCCATAGAACATTCCACGTGCCTATTAGGCTGCATCGTTTTTGATAAGTTCACTTAGCGCAGAAAGGCTATCAAAGTTGTTATCAACAACATAGTCGCTTAATTGATCCTTTACAGATTCTAAAACGATAGTTTGGTCGCCACTATCATGCTCAATGCTCATAACCAAGTTATCACCTTGTAGAGCGACATCTATTTCCGGAATCAGCTCATGAATAGAGTCATTGCCTGTAGCATCTAAAATATCACGAAGCTCAAGCAAGTCTTCACCGACACTGAACTCTTTGACCACATCGACGCTGTTGTCGAGAGCTGAGTCTAACCACTCGAAAACATTTTCTTCATCATTTCCAATCAAGATATCGTTGCCCAAGTTAGCAGCAAAATCTGACGATTCAGGATCGCTAATCACTTGGTGAGGGGCCGCACCTTCGACATTGAGCGTTACAGTCTCAACGCTACTTACCTCACCTGTCGAATCAATGACTTGATAGTCAAAGCTATCTTTTGTGACTTCTAAATCACCACCAATGTATCTAAGCTCCCAGCTTCCTTTAGGATTTGAGAACTCGACTTTCTCTATTGCCTGATTAGGAGACGAGTGCGTGAACTCGTAGAACAAGCGATCAACACCAAGCTCCCCGGGTTCTTTCTCATACTCTACCGTTTCATAGCCCCCTTCAACAAAGTGGAAAGTGGCTCTCACAATGTTAGGATTATCTTCCTCAAATACAGGGCCTAATCCATCCAGACCAAATCGAACTTGAGAAATCGGGTTTTCTGAAAAATCTAAGGTAAGAATCTCACCTTTATTAACACCACGACCATCACTATCTCCAATCCCATACCCTACATGGCTCTCTTCTGCGTTGTATTGTTTTAGCGGTTTGTCATCAGGGTTATTAATCTCAACAAAGATGGAGTTGCCATTAGTAAGTTCGACTTCTCGTCTCATGCCACCAGAACCTACCACTTCTCCTCCCCAGTTATAAAAACCATCTTCAGACACAGGAGTATCCGCGGTTGGTTCATCTTTTATACCCAGTAGGAAGTCAGCTCCTGCCCCCGCTACATAACTGATACCGGTATGATCAAATTGAGTGACACCGACATCGCTTTCCACCACCTCACGAGTGACACCATTACTACTTGTATAGAGAAGCGTTCCTGTCATAGGAAGATCTTTAACTATGATGTGTAGATCAATACCATTGTAATCATCCTCAACATCAGAAATTCGATCTTGATAAGCTATCGCTGAATTGAAGGTAATGTTCGTCTCGACACCACAATAATCAATAACATCTTCATTATTGTCATAACCACCTACCGACGTGTCTACAACTCCTCCATCCACTTTATCCTCACAGACCTGACCGCTTCCAGGTGTATCAATACTGAAGCTTGTCGCCTCAGGTGCATCATTAGTACCGTTGATAGTGATTTCTATAACGTGCTCAATACCATCAGTTGAAGTGACAGTGAACAGCTCTGTAATTGTTTCTCCTGTGTTGAGGAATTGAACTAAATCATTTTTAACGGAATACGTCCAATCACCACAGGCTGTAATGGTCAAAGTACCGAGCGCACTACCACTTGTAGAGCCAACAGGTTTAAATTCACCGGTTGGATTAAAAACAGGATTATCATTAGTGTCTGGGTCACTAATAGTCAGCGACCCCGTCGTGTCAAGAACGTTCAACTCTTCATCCACCACACCCACGTCTTCAGTGACGCTGCCCATGTCACTGTTTCCTTCTCCTACAGTGATTTCGGATGGATCTTCAGCTCCGTTAATAGTGATCGTCACTTCGCTTGTCGTGCCGTCTTCAGCTGTCACCGTGTATACTTCAGTGACAAACTCATCATCGTCTAGGTGTTGCACGTCATCATTATTAACAGCATAGGTCCAGCTGCCGTCAGGTTCGATGGATAACGCACCGAATTGCGATACATTAGTCGAGCCCTCAAGCTTAAATTCACCATCAGGTAAAAAGGTAGGAGAGTCACTGTCTACATCGGTAATCGTAACCTGACCAGACGTCACCAGTTGGTTGGTAATTTCATCAACATTAATGTCCTCGGTAACACAGCCCAACCCACCAGTCGCAACAGCAGCATCATCGGTACCAATAATGGTAACAGTAATAATTTGTTCACCTCCATCAGAGGTTTGTACTGTGGTCGTATCTTGTATCTGTGCCCCATTTCCAAGCGCATTGAATGGACGGTCAGCAACGAATACCCAAGTACCGTCCTCGTTAACGGTAAAAGTACCGAACCCGCTGTCACCTGTAACCTCTTTTTCGGCGAAAGATACACCCGGTTGGTTAAGCGTTAGTGACCCACCAGTTTCTATAGGTTCATCTTGTTCAAACTCAATCGCATTGGTATCTCCCGATATTAGAGCCAACGCAATAATGTCAAACAACGCGAGACTTTGGGTCTCTGATAACCCTTGAGACTCAAAACCTTCTGTTTCAAAGTTAGTTTGAGCGAGAGTCTCGGTACCAGTTCGTTCTATTCTTCCGCTGTTGGTTAAACTCGAACCTTGCTCACCGGCTGCGGTATCAAACTCCTCTCCTAACTCAGTTGGGTCAAACCCCTCTCCAATCGCACGTTGAACCTGTGCAATTGCGTCATCAATATCTAAATCGTTCTGTTGTTCTTGAGCATCAAAAAATCGAGCTGAAACACTTGGCACACTTGTATCGTCAGTACCTAGGCTTATGACAACATCACTCGTAGCTGGTTGTTCACCCGGAGCCAATCGACGTAATTTTCCTTGTGCGTCAAGCACAACACTTACGTTGGCAAGGCCTAGAATATTTAGGTTGATATTTCCCATATCTAAATTCCTACTTCTACCCAGAACATACCAAACGCGGGTCCAACCCCACTTTTCATTATGGCTGTCTCGTACTGTAAATTTAGTACCCCCACTATTGATAATCCACTCATTAGTCAAACAAAGTTCGCAAGTTTTAAATTAATCAATAACCATAGCGACTTACATTCAAAAATAAATCAGCAAACTTCGCATTTTTTTTCACATGTCCTAAGCTTCGTTTATACAGCCTGTCTCTCAACGAAGCAGAAAATACTGCTCCGAGAATGGTCAAAACATATAAAAGTAGAAGGAGAGCTACTTTGAAATTGTTTAAACTATCCATCATGTGTTGCTTAGTTGCTACAACACCGCTTGCCGCTCAAACTCTAGAACAGTCTGTTGCGATCACCTTGGCAACGAATCCAGAGATAAAAAGTATATTCAATGAGTATGTGAGCGTAAAAAAACAAAATGACGCCTCTGGTGGCGCTTATAAGCCTAGTATCGACTTAGATGGAGGTATCGGTTACGAAGGTATAAACCCAGCACCAAATAACGGACCTGATACGGATCTAACCAGAAAGGAAGCAACGATATCCCTAACTCAATTATTATGGGATGGTTCCGCGACTCTATACGACATTGATCGCACCGCCGCTGAAGCCGAATCGGTTCGCTTACAATTGCTCGCAGACGCCGAAGACAAAGCACTTGAGGTGACCCAAATCTATCTAGATGCAGTGAAAGCGACTGAGGTATTAGCCCTATCGGAAAGTAACCTAGCCATACACAAAAAAATCTATAAAGACATCAAAAAACGAGCTAATTCTGGTATAGGCTCAACGGCAGACGTTTCCCAAGTAGAAGCTAGGATCGCAAAAGCTCACGGTAATTTATTGGCTGCGCAAAATAATTTGATTGATACCCATACCCAATTTAGACGAATTGTGGGTCAAGAACCGCTAGGCTTAGTTTACCCGAGAGCTGATATCTCTATGCTCCCTTTGTCATTAACAGACGCCATCGTTGACGCTTTGGATAAGCACCCAGTCATCAAAGTCGCTTCTGCAGATGTTGATTCAGCATACTTCCAATACAAGCAGTCGAAGGGAGTGAATTACCCAACTTTCTCTATTGAAGCATCTCAATCATGGCGTGATGACGCTGGTGGGGATGAAGGTTCGAGCCAAGAAACACTGGCAATGTTAAGAATGCGATACAACCTCTATAATGGTGGTACTGACAGTGCGAACTCTGAATCGGCAGCTTACCAACTGAACAAAGCCAAAGATCTAAGAGACCGTGCTTATCGACAAGTAGAGGAAGGCCTTCGCCTATCTTGGAGTGCATTGGACCTGACGTTGCAACAAAAAAACTTCTTATCTGACCATGTAGATTCAGCTTCAGAAACCGTTATCGCTTATGAGAAACAGTATCGAATTGGCAAACGTACGCTCCTTGATCTGCTTAACACCGAAAACGAATTATTTGAAGCCCGTAAAGATTACTTAGATGCCCATTACTCTGAACAGTACGCTAAATATCGTGTAATGAACGCTACCGGTTCTCTATTGAATGCTCTACTGGTCGATATACCAGACGAGTGGACAACGGCCGTGGAGTATTAATGATGAAGACACCTTACTTATTACTTTCTGCTTTAACATTAACGTTATGCGCATGCTCTAACCAAAATGAAGAGACCTACATAGAAACGCCGGAAGCAGAACAGATTTCCGACCTGCAAGACGATGATAACGATGGCGTAGTTAATGCTCGAGACACTTGCCCTGGCACACCTGAAACGTCACTCGTTGATAATGAAGGTTGTGGAGAGACAGTTCGCTCTCAAGATGTCAGACAGTTGAGAATCCTGTTTGCCAATGATTCGTTTGAAGTTAACCCGGTCTTCTCTGATCAAATCACGACCATGGCTGAATTCTTAGAAACCTATCAAAGTGCGTCTATTGAGATTCAAGGTTACGCCAGCAAAGTGGGGGCTAGTGAATACAACTTAGAGTTATCGAAAAAACGCGCTCACCAAGTTGAAGATGAATTGCTATCAAATGGTGTCGACCCGAGTCGAGTGAGAGTTATTGGTTACGGTGAAGAGCGTTTAGAAAAAGACGGTGATGACCCTATGTCTCACGCACTAAATCGAAAAGTAACGGCGACGGTAGTGGGGCTAAGTGAACAAATCGTCGAGGAGTGGACAATATTTACCACACTAGAAAAGTAGCGAGACACTCTAGCCTCTAAATATTGTGGACTTGGTTTTAAGACCAACAGCACCAAGCCAAAAATGCCTGACACAACTAAATGCTAGAGAACTCATTGCTAAAGAATAAGATAAAAAGCCGTGATAGGGTTACCCTACACGGCTTTTTTGTTTGTTGTCACATGAATCATCGTGAGACTCGGTTCTTGTTACTCGGTGAACCGATTAAATTCCCACTTGCTGTTGGTTTGTTTTCGGTAGAGAAAAACGCAGTAAGATATAACCCAAAATCGCAGCAGTCGTTGACCCCATCAAGATACCGAGTCGAGCAAACGTATCAAACTCCGCGTTCGTTGGACCAAACGCCAGTGAAGAGATAAAGATTGACATTGTAAAACCAATACCGCACAACACAGATACTGCGAAGATATTCGTAAAGTTCACACCTTCAGGAAGCTTAGCGATACCAAGTTTCACCGCGCCCCAGCTAAATGCAAAGATGCCAAGAGGCTTACCAATCAATAGACCCATAGCGATACCTAGAGGCAACATACTTGTTAGGCTTGAGATTGAGATGCCTTCCAAAGAAATACCTGCATTTGCAAATGCAAAAATTGGCAAGATCGCGAAAGCTACATATGGGTGCAATGCATGCTCTAAATGTTTCAGTGGAGAATGCTCCCCTTTGTTACCTTTCAGCGGGATCGCAAAACCAATGACTACACCTGCCAATGTTGCGTGAACCCCAGACTTCAGTACTGCGAACCAAAGAATTGCCCCAACAATTAAATACACACTCAGCTTAGTTACATGTTTGTTGTTTAACATGAACAGCACGCCAGTTGCGATAAAACCAATAGTTAGTGCAAGTGTTGATAGGTCGCTTGAATAAAACAGTGCAATAATGACAACAACACCCAAGTCATCAATTATTGCCAACGCAAGTAAGAATACCTTCAAGCTTACTGGCACACGGTTGCCTAGTAGAGCCATGATACCCAATGCGAATGCGATATCAGTTGCTGCTGGGATAGCCCAACCCTGTAATGCTTCTGGATTACCAGAATTGAATAACACGTAGATAAGTGCAGGAGCTAGCATACCACCCACAGCTGCGATAGCTGGGAAGATTGCTGTTTCTTTAGACTTTAATGCGCCTTCTAAAAGTTCGCGCTTCACTTCTAAACCGATGAGAAGGAAAAACACAGCCATTAAGCCATCGTTAATCCAGTGAGACATAGACATACCAAGAACGTAACTGTGAAGTACACCTTGGTACATGTCGTTCAGTGGTGAGTTTGCTACAAACATTGCGATCGCCGCAGCGATGACTAGTATGATGCCGCCAGCAGATTCCATTTTAAAGAAGTCACGAATGACGTCGGTCATGATTTCGCCCTTATATTTATTATTTAAATAAACGAATAACAAAGAATAGCTATGAGTTTATATCCAAGCTTTAACGATAGATAATCACTTCTCCGGATGTTTAACTTCGGTTTTTCCTACAAATACTAAACAATACGTCGTATATTCCATAATGTTATTATTCCCCATTAAATAAGTATAGATGAGATAAACGAAGCTGTATTCACAATTTTTTACGCCGGACGGAAATCATTAACATAAAAAAAGGCTATCAAATGATAGCCTTAGGTGTTTTCTAGTAGCCGGTTAACTGCATAAAGCCTTTCGCTTCATGGCTGCCACTCGCCATTATTGGTCCTTCCCAATAAGGTATAACAAAAGGTAACCACATATCTCTGCGTTGGATACGTGTCGTAAGGTTGATATCGTACTGTGGCACGTTGATTATCCACTGTAATGGCATTCTTCTGCCATTCAATAACGTCGTGTTCTGCAGAGGCTTAATAGAAATATCAGAATCCGTTAATTGGTAGACTTTACCTGAACGTGTGGCTAATGTTCCAAATACATAAGGTAACTGTTGGTTATGGCGATAGCGGCTAATACTCAGTGCTGTACCATCATCAAGGTTGAAAACAAACCAGTCCCAGCCTTGCTGCCCGACGCCGAGCAAGCCACTGCCCCACTCTTTGTGTACCCATGCCGTACCTTTAACTTCCTTGGTAACACCATCTAGGTTCAACACCCCATTCAATGATAAAAAGGGGGCACTAAAGTTGTAAGACGCAACAGGCAGTAAGTCGTGTTTTTTCTGATACCCATGCTCATCATTGAGCACATAAGGCCCTTTTGCCACGGTATCCAATTCAAGACCAAATGTATCCGTTTTGACTTGAAGACGACCAGGGAATGGTGTGTTCCCCAGTGAACGCCAGTTCCAGTTATCAATCCAGATTCTAAACGGGCGATTGGTCATTCCAGCTTGGCCAATACCACCTCGCGCCAAACGCTGCTCTTTCCAGACTTTAGATTCAGAAGAGATCACTACATTTGAAATATAGATCTGTGGGCTTTGCCATCCCGGAGTCTCGCGTTCATCTGTTGCTATACGAAAGAAACTCCATTGAACCGAGTACTTTTTACCATCTTCCCCTATCAACGATGCAAAGTAGTGCCACCATTCGTGTTGAAAATCTGGATGAAATGAGAAATCTCGCGGTAAAGAAACGTCTCTATCTGGCAGCACTGGCTCAAATACATTGAAGTACTCACTAACCAGCACCGAATTGACTTCATTGACTCCCTTTTCACCGGCATCAACAAAATATGAGTAATAGGCCCAAATACCGACAAGAGCACCGAAAAAACTGACTAATAAAAGAGAAGAGACAACTCGATGTCTTAGTTTAGTGGTGCGATTCCGTTGAGACATATTAAAGCGCATCCCTAAGTGATTTCATCGGCGTGTTCCGAATCATTCTCATAACAGGTAAAGCTCCAGCAAGCATTAATGCTGTCATTGCCCACGCAAATGTCACCAAATAATCCCATGGAATCACTTGCAGCTCGAGTGACCAACCAAAAGATTGCTTAATAACAATATCAACAATCAAACTTGCTAAAGCCAAACCAAGCGGAACGGCTATCAAAGAGGAAATGAGTCCAAATACAAACAATTGTAAGCTACCAGTTAAAATCAGTTCTTTTGCAGATACACCTAAGCACCGCTGTAAAGAAATGTGCCTTTGACGCGACACCTCCCCTGCGACAGTAGCAAAAAAGATCCCGAAAACCGCAATAACTAAAGTAATGTTACCTAATGTGTCGGCAATCGCGAACGTTCTATCAAACACTCGCATGGCTTGGCTGTGGATATTGTTATTGTCGAAAATACGTTCTGAGCCTAATCGAAATATACTCTCTAATCGGCTACGTAAACCTACAGAATTCACATCATCTTCTAATATAACGCCAAGCCCTACATTGCCTCTGCCTGCAAATCCATACAACCAGTTTCGATGTGACATCATTACCTGATGATAAGGATTGCCATAATCGTAATACACACCAACAACCTGCCAACCGGAACCTAGGCTGTCATAAAGGTCAATGTAGTCACCAGGACGAATGCCCAACTTTAAAGACATCGACTCGCTGATCAACACGCCTCTAGAATGGTGTAAATGGTACCAATAATTTGGTATACCTAACTTAATCGTCAGTGCTTCCAGTTCACCCTCAGAGGAGCCAGTACTCACCATTTGAATACTACCGACAGGTGAAGCGAGATCTTTCTCCCAGCGCCACCACACAGACTCTACTTCAGGTTGTTCTGACAACCAACTACTCATACGAGCTGCTGCATTGTTGGTTGGGTAGATATATAAATCCGCCGCCAAACGTTGTGTTAACCATTTGTCGGTGGTGTCCCTAAAGCTTCCAACCATGGTCTCAACACCAATATTGGCCGTTAATGCCAACATAAAAGCCATGGTTGCAACACCACGATAGCTCATGCTTGAGGCAGCATCAGCGAAGAACCAACGAGCACGAACCCAACGTAAAGAATAAGAGAGGCTATTAAATAGCTTCCACATCAAGAAAGGTGTAAACAGAGCCACACTAATCAGCATCAGAGCGATAATAGCAAAACCCGACTCTTGGGTCTGGGGAGCTTGATATACAGCAACAGCCGCCACACAAAAACCACAACCAATCAAGGCCTGCCAAGTAAACTCAGTACCAGCAAAACGCATCAATGAAAGCCGAGAGGTCAAACGAATAGGTTGAGACTTAAGTAAACGAACCAACGGCCAAGCGCAAGCTAAGAATGCACCAAGCAATGCCATTAATAAGCTATAGCCACTCCAACGCCAATTCCAGCTTAACGTTAAACCAACATTAGCATCATAAAGGTCGCCCAAACTTGAAGAAACAGCGGGTAACAATTGGTTAGCGAGCATCACGCCAAATATATTGCCGCATATCCAGCTCAGTAGAACCAAAAGCAACAACTCTAAACAAAGTGCTTTTGTTAACTGCCACCCTGAAACACCGGTTTGTCTTAGAATACCGACTAACGGTTGACGCTGAATAAAAGAGAGCGACATCGCTTGGTAGAAAATAAATAAACCGACCACAAAAGACAGCATCCCCATCGCGATCAGGTTCATATGAAAAGCACTGGTCAGAGACTCAAGCTCCGCCTTCGAACTACGAGAAATAGTCAACCCATTCGGTAATATATCTTTGAGTCGTTCAAACTTCTCCGTTGGCATGTCTGAGCACGCAATCACCGAAAGCCCAGAACTGCGTTTGAGCATTCTAAGCAAAGAAATATCCGCTATGAGACGAGTACCGTTGATCAGGTTATTTTGGTCAATGACGATTGGCCCTAACTCAGAGCCATCTATAAGATGGATATAATTCCCATTCGTCCACCCCATATACTCAGCAAGATCATTACTAACAAGAATTGGGTATGGTGGCTTCATTAGGTTTAAAGTCGTGAGGTCTTTTAAGGCAGTATCAGGCTGAAGTTGGAGCATAGACACGGGGTCTAAACCAGTCAGCATAAAGTTCGCCCCGTTTTCATCAGTGATACGATGATAGTCAAAAGGAGAGCACTGCTGAAATCCATCACGGCGAAGCTGAATATAAAAACCTTGTGGAATTTTATTGGCGTTGTGTTTTGGTCGAATACGGTAAGGAAGAGGATTTGAAAACAGTCGCTCGCCATGGGTATAGCTTTGTTTGGCATGTTGGTTGATTGCTGTAACACCAACCAGTAGTGAGACGCCAAGGGTTAAACCAAGCCATACCAAGATAATCTGAAGAGGGTAACGTCGATAGTGACCAAGTAGCGCTTTAACTACGGGCCATAACATGCAATTGCCCTCCTTGCAGACGGATTCGACCATCCATGTGTAACGCCACTTTTTCACTGTGAGTGACAAGCAACAGTGTACATTCTAATCGACGAGTCAACGAAGTCAGTAAACGCATCACCGCTTCTGCATTTCTCTCATCCAAACTACCCGTTGGCTCATCAGCCAATAAGATTTTGGGTTCCATATACAAAGCTCGAGCAATCGCTGCACGCTGTTGTTGACCACCAGACGCCTCTTCTGGGTAACGCCCGAGTAAAGGCATTAAATCGAGAGCGGATAGAATTTGTCGCCACAAACCTTTATCTTCAGGTAAGCCTTTTAGTTGTCGGCAAAAGCGGATGTTGTCGGCTATGTTAAGCGTTGGAAGTAAATTGAATTGCTGAAAGATGTGACCGATATTATTTCTGCGATATGCGGTACGATTGCGCTCAGTCGAATCATGCATATTGAAGTTAGGAAAAGCGATTTCACCAGAATCGGCAAGGTCTAAACCCGCAATAAGATTCAGTAACGTACTTTTACCGGAGCCGCTTTCGCCCATTAATGCCAACTGGTCACCTTGGTTTAACGTTAACTCTGCACCTTGCAAAACAGGGTGAAATTCCCCCCCATCGACATAGCCTTTACATAGGTCTGACAGCTTTAACATTAAACCGCTCACATTAGTTAGAATTTGGAAGAAGAATCTACACTAATTCCCTGTTAGGAGGAAGTATTTTGAAAGATAGATCACACGCCAATAATAAAGTGATGTGATAGATGCGCTCTACTTCAATTTTCTATTAAATTTTTAATCCATTTCCTTGTTTTTACCCGATAGAGCGAACCGCCCCATTTAATCACCTCTTCAGTTAAGAACAGTAAATACACCCACTCAGGCGTGAACTTCAGATAAATAGCGGCGATCGCTGCCAGTGGAATACCGATAACCCACTGAGCAATCAAGTCTTGATAGAGACAAAACTTAACATCCCCTCCTGCTCTCAGTACCCCTACAATGACCGTCATCGGAATTGAGCGAAGCACAATTCCTACGCTTAGAATCAGAATGAACTTTTCCGAAAGGGCTCTGGTTTCCTCAGTCAAAGCGCTAAACGAATTCAGTATTGGCGTTTGCATAAAGTAGAGAAAAATCGCAACAACAATACTGGTCAAGAAACACAAAATCGTTAAGCCCAAAGCTTGATAGTAAACTGCTTCATTGTGCTTAGCACCAAGTTGATTTCCAACCAAAACCGCAGCCGCATTCGACATGCCAATCAATAGGCTCAATGAGATAGACTCAACCGGCGTCATGACTGACAGTGCAGCCAAACCTTGAACGCCCGATTGTCCCATGATTGCGTGATAAGCAAAAAGGCCACCAGCCCAAGCTAAGAAATTAAACGTCGTCGGCAACGATAACTTCAGAAAACGAACCACTTTTTCAACGGTCGCTGCCGCTTTAATATCGCAGAATTTAAAGGCTAATAAATGCTTAGAGAAATAGAGGTAACCAAACAAGGTCGCCACTTCAATAGCCCCACTCATTACCGTCGCAATCGCTGCGCCTTTTATACCAAGAGCAGGAAAGCCCAAATGACCGAAGATCAGTACCCAGTTTAAGAACACATTAGAAAGGATGCCAATACCACTAAAGAAAGTACTGAGACCCGGTTTATGCATCGCTCTTAAGCCAACAGCCATGCTGCTAACGCACGATACCGCCAACATGCTAAATGAGGTAATAACGATGTATTCCATACCCAAATTAATGACTTCTTGAGAGTCCGTGGTCACGCCCATGATTTGCGCAGGGAAAGAGACAAAGAAAACAATAGTCAGTAACGCAAACAACGTCGAGACCAACCACGTTAGTGCCGTGCTTTCTCTCACACCTTGTTTGTCGCCCGCTCCCCAATATTGTGCGGTCAACAATGCGCCACCCGTGGTCACACCCACCAACATAATGGTGGTCACGAACATCGCTCGGCTTGCAACACCGACTGCGGCAATGTCTGCTTCTCCAAGCTGACCCAACATCAACACATCCACTAACCCTCGGCTTGAAAACATAATGCTCTGCAAAGTGATAGGCAAAGCAATCGCAATAAGCCTACGAACAAAATCACCGCGAGTGTGATGAAGAATGGAAGAGAGCAACATAGAGATACCTAAACGGAACGTATTGATGAATAAAGATAAATATCGCGCTATTATATCAATGTTCGGTTTTTAACCACAGAGATAAATGGAGTAACAATGAAGAAAGTACTGGTTTTAGGCGCTTCTGGATATGTTGGTTCACAACTCCTCCCTCTCCTGCTTGAACAAGGCTACCAAGTCACTGCAGCAGCAAGGCATATTGACTATTTAAAGGCAAGAACCCAACCTCACGACAACTTATCACTTGAATACCTTGATCTCGCCGATCAAGCGGCGACGCAAGCATTAGTGCCTGATTTTGATCTTATCTTCTTCTTAGTTCATGGGATGGCAGAAGGCCATGATTTCATTGATTACGAACTCAGCTTAGCGCGTAACTTTATTTCAGCGCTTGGGCCGAAGAATCAACACGTTATCTATCTCAGCTCTCTTCAGCCTCAAACCGGTGACTCAGAACACCTTCAAGCCAGAAAAAAAACCGGACAGCTACTTCGAAAAGGCCCCGTTCCAGTAACTGAACTCCAAGCAGGTGTGATTATTGGCCCCGGCTCTGCTGCATTCGAGATCATGCGAGACTTCGTTTACAACCTACCCATCATGATTGCGCCAAAATGGGTCGACTCGAAAGCCAACCCTATCGCCTTAAAGAACCTTAATCATTACCTACTCAAACTCGCACAATACACACCAAGTGATAATCAAATCTTTGAGGTGGGCGGTCCAGACATTGTCTCTTACCGCAACCAGTTTGCACATATTGCCAAAACGGCCGATCGACCACTGAGACTTTGGGCTACATCCCTGCTAACACCTAAAATCGCCTCCTATTGGTTAGGCGTGGTAACTTCTGTCCCTTCAAATATAGGCAGAGCACTTCTTGCAGGCTTAAAGCATGACTTTATTGCTAGTTCGACGACCATAAGAGAAATGTACCCTCAGAAGCTTATATCGTTCGAGAGTATGGTTGAGCAAGCCATTCACGCTGAAGGAAATTTCGTTAAAAGTAATGTCTGGGGCTTCGATAAAACCGCGTTCAAACGATGGCAGGCTGGGTATGGCTACTACCCCAAGAAAACCGGTGCAAGCATCACTTCAACCGCGTCACTGGAATCACTGTGGGATGTCGCACAGCAGATAGGAAGCCCGAAACAAGGTTACTTCTTTGCTAACGCTTTATGGCGCACACGAGAATGGCTAGATGTTCTGTTTGGTGGCGGTGTCCCTATTCGACAAACACCGCAGGGACCAACACTAAAAGTCGGTGACAAGATCGATTCATGGAAAGTCATTCGCTGTGAAGAAAACCAGTTCTTATCTCTACTTTTTGGTATGAAAGGCCCAGGGTTAGGGAGACTGGAGATTGCGCTATCTGACCAAGGTGACTGCCGCGAACTGAACATATCAGCTTGGTGGCATCCAAAAGGCTTTTTAGGATTGTTATATTGGTTCGCAATGATGCCAGCCCATCTGTTTATCTTTAAGGGCATGGTGAAGGCGATTGAGATGCAAGCACAAGAGCAGGATTAGAAGCGGATACAGGATTAGAGTAACGGGATGAGAAGAGATTAAAAGCAGATTAGAGATTCGAGTGCCGAGATGCGAAAAGACTTAACAGCAAATTTGCGACACGCGCTATGAGAGGCAAAAAAGAGCGGATAATTCCGCTCTTCGTATCTCTCATCTCGTATCCCGAATCCGCTACTAGCCAATAAAGCTAATTGGAATCTCAGCCAATTGATTGCCTTGGTTTGCAGGATAAACGATATATTCACCGTGGTACTTCACCGCAGACTTGTAGTCCGTCACTTTGTGAAGCATAAAACCCGCTTCCATCGCCGCTTGAATAAACTCAGCGTGGTTTCCGCGAACAAACCAGTTCATTGGCTTAACCATCAACTCGCCGTCGAAAGAGTCGTCACACTGTTTGCCACACAAGGCAAATGAGTGCTCACCATCGGTAAAGAATTGGATTTTTCCACCAGTGGTTAGCTCGTCTTCGCTTGATACGCTCCAACCCATCTCGTACATCTTGTCCATAAACGCTTCAACATCGCTGTCTTTTAGCGCTTTCGGCTCCTCGCCTTCAGGGAAAAACTGACCGTAGAAAGCAGAGATACGTTTGAAGGTAAAGGTTAAATCAGAGTTGTTACCCTTTGAGCGCCCCTGCTTTTGCCAGCGAACTAAGTCCGGCACAATCACGCGATCGTAAGATTGAGCCTTAATCGCTTTGGTTACCCAACGAACAAGGTAAAGGTTGTTTGCAATAGGTGCGTCAATCGCTTTACCTGACTTATGCAGAGCGTATAACTCACCTAGCGCATCATTCACTAACTTCTGAATTTCAATATAGTATTTTGACATTATGCCTTCTTTCCTAATGTCCAATATAGTAATGCTGACATTACTGCACACGCAGCCATTACCATAGCCATAGACCCAGCACTGTCACTTGGTAGCATCGCAACGATCGCTCCAACGACAGAACCAGTACCAAATCTTAATGTTCCCGCAAGCGATGAAGCCGTGCCTGCCATGTTTGGATAACCACTTAGCAATAGACCCATGGAGTTACTACCAATTGTAGAAATAGTGCCAATAAACAGCATCACAAACGGCACAATACCCCAAAGCCCGAGATCCAATGCCCAACCGGCCAGTAAACCCACGCCAGCCAGTAATTGAATGACTAGCGCTGTTCTCAGCATGGTATGAGAACCGACCTTTTTAACGATTCGACCATTGATTGTCGTCATTAGAATCATCGCAACAATGTTCAGGCCAAACAGATAACCGAACAGGTCAGGACGTACGCCGTAGATATCAATGTAGACAAAAGAACCTGCGGTTAAGAATGCAAACATCCCAGAGAACGAGAACGCACCCGAGAAAATCAGGCCCATAGCGGTCGGGTTTTTACATAAACGAGCGTAATTGCGAATCGTCGTTTTAAAGCGCAGTGGCTGGCGATTTTCAACAGACAGTGTCTCAGGGATTTTGATTATTACCGCGAGGATCACAATCACCGCAAAAATAGCTAAGACCCAAAAGATTGAACGCCAGCCGAACCACAATGCCAAGTAACCACCAATCATAGGTGCGATAAGTGGCGCAACCGTCATCACCAAGGTAACGAACGACATCGTTCTGGCGAAATCTTCACGGTCAAACATATCACGCACAACGGCTTGGATAATGACCGCCGCCGCCGCTCCTGAAAAACCTTGAGCAGTACGAACTAACGTTAACGCTTCAATGCCATGAGTAGTGGCACTCACAACAGACGCAATCGCAAAGAGGAAGACACCAATCAGTAGAACTGGCTTTCGACCATAACTGTCGGCTAACGGGCCATGTAACAACTGACCTAACGCAAAACCTGCGGTGTACGCTGTGAGTGTGATTTGTACTTCACCCGCTGTTACGCCGAGATCTTTGGCGATCGTTGGCATTGCGGGCAGGTACATATCGATGGCGAGTGGTGTCAGTGCACCAATCGCACCCAGAACCAAAAATAGCATCCAACCTAACTGAGGAGTTTGTGGTTGTGAATTTAGGGTCTGTTGGGTAGATGTTTGCATAACTCTCCGACTAAGTACGAGGTTTATGTGAGCAGGAACATTCGCACAACAATACACGAATATGGGCATAACAATAACAAATAGGAATAATGGCTGAAACTTTCCTAGTACCAGTCAACATCATCAGCCGACGCTATCCTTAGTCGGCTACATCTTACGACAGAAAAGACTACTTCCAGATAGAGTCGACTTCTTCTTGCGTTAGGTAACGGTATTCACCTAATTCTAAAGATTCGTCCATCTCAATTTCGCCAATACGCTCACGGTGTAGTGCTTCTACCTTGTTACCAAGCGCCGCAAACATACGTTTTACTTGGTGGTATTTGCCTTCGTGAATCGTTAATAGAACTTCACGCTCTGCACGAACATCAAGATGTGCAGGAAGTGTTAGGCTATCTTCACTCTTAAGCTGAATACCTTCTTTGAACTTCTCAACGTAGTCAGCTTCAACAGGATCAACCAACCACACACGGTACGTTTTTTTGCATTTATGCTTTGGCGATGTAATACGGTGGGACCACTTCCCATCATCAGTAATCAACACAAGGCCAGTAGTATCAACATCGAGACGACCAGCAAAGTGTAGCTTGTCCATTTTGATTTCATCAAGCAATTCAAACGCGATACGATTTGCGCCATCTTCATGCGAACAAACAAAGCCTTCTGGCTTATAAAGCATGATGTAACGTGGGCCGTGAACATGCAGTTCATTCCCTTGCCATTCTACCACGCACTCTTCAGTTACCTTAAGTGAGCCGCTTTTTTGAATGACATCATTCACTGTCACTGCTTTTGATTTTAATAAGTGTGTTGCTTCTCTTCGCGTGACGCCTAATGCATCGCACAGAAATTTATCTAAACGCATGAATACCTCAACTAATCTAAGTCAGGTATTATAGTCACCTTTGCTCAATTAGTTGAGCTATTTCACACTATTTGTTTTTCATTTTACAAGATGCGATATGTATACACTCCGCCCGTACCAAGCTGACTCCGTAAAATCAGTGATTCATTACTTCAGAAAACACCAAACTCCAGCGGTTTTGGTATTGCCAACCGGGGCAGGCAAAAGCCTTGTAATTGCTGAATTAGCAAGGCTTGCGAAGGGCCGCGTTCTGGTGCTGGCTCACGTTAAAGAACTGGTAGAGCAAAATCATGAAAAATATGAAGGTTATGGGTTAAAAGGCTCAATTTTTTCTGCTGGTTTAGGCCGCAAAGAGACCGACCAACAAGTGGTATTCGCGTCGGTTCAATCCGTGGTTCGTAACCTCGATTCATTCTCCAATCAATTTTCACTTTTAGTTATCGATGAATGCCACCGTGTGCCTGACGAAAAGAATAGTAGCTACCAGAAAGTAATCACTCACTTACGTGAAAATAATTCGGGAATTAAGGTCCTTGGATTAACTGCGACCCCTTATCGTCTTGGTATGGGATGGATTTATCAATATCACACCCGCGGACAAGTGCGCTCAGACGAGCCACGTTTCTTTCGAGACTGTATCTTTGAGCTGCCCATTCGTTACTTACTTGATGAAGGCTTCTTAACCCCTGCCCGCATGATAGATGCGCCAGTATTGAGTTATGACTTCTCGCAATTAAAGCCAGCAAGCACGGGCCGTTATAAAGAAGCCGAGTTAGACATGGTGATCGAGCAATCAAAACGCGCTACACCGCAGATTGTCGACCAGATCATTCACCTAGCCCAAGACAAGCTCGGCATCATGGTATTTGCCGCCACCGTTCGACACGCGCAAGAGATCATCGGTTTACTGCCGGAAGGTGAAGCATCGATTGTCATTGGCGACACACCTACGTTAGAACGCGACCAAATCATCAATGACTTCAAAGAACGTAGAATCAAATTCTTGGTCAACGTGTCAGTTTTGACAACAGGTTTTGATGCACCGCATGTCGATTTAATAGCCATATTGCGCCCCACAGAGTCCATCAGCTTATATCAACAAATTGTTGGCCGAGGCTTACGTTTAGCTCCAGGCAAAAAAGAATGTTTAGTGCTGGATTATGCAGGCAACAGTTACGACCTTTATCAACCAGAGGTAGGCGATCCAAAGCCGGATTCCGACAGTGAGATCATTACGATTCCCTGCCCTGCTTGTGGCTTCAACAACAATTTTTGGGGCAAACTAGACAGTAATGGCTTCTTACTCGAACATTTTGGTCGTAAATGCCAAGGCTACTTTACCGATGAAGACACAGACGAACGCGAACATTGCGGCTACCGTTTCCGTGCAAAATACTGCGGTGAATGTGGTGCCGATAACGACATTGCTGCGCGAATTTGTCATGAGTGCGATGCTACTCTGGTTGACCCAGACAAAAAGCTTAAAGAAGCACTCAACCTAAAAGATGCCTTGGTGTTTGAGTGTTTGGAAATGGATCTCAACGTGCTTAAAGATGACAAAGGAAAATCACAACTTAAAGTCACCTACCGCGGCGAAAACCAGGCACAAGTGCATGAGTTTTGGTCATTAACTACCAAGAAACAGAAGCAGAACTTTAAGGATCAGTTTGTTCGCCCCCACCTTGCCGACAGACACAGGCCATTTGAAGAGTCCTCACCTACAAAAGTGGTTGCTCACCAACATAGATTCCGCCCGCCTCAATTCGTGATTGCACGCAAAGTTGGGCGCTTTTGGAAAATGAGAGACAAGATATTCGAAGGTGAGCTTCAGCAGCGCTAATACCTCATTTTTTGAGAACCTAAAACTCATAATTAATCAGGTTCACTTTCTGTTCAGAATTACTTTTTTATACTGAACGCTATCAACCTTCTCTAGGATTCGCTATGTTTAATAAAGCTATGATTTCTTTGTTTTCTTTAAGCTTAGGCTTACTGGTTTCTGTTGGCGTATGGGCTGATTCAGCTCATAACGGCCATGACCTTGTACAAGATGTCCATAAAGCAGGAACCCGTATCGAATTTGAAGAAGATCAAGATGAAGTCTATGACGCTGTACGAGCAGGCTATATTCGTCCTTTCTCAGAAATGTACGCAGCGGTCGAAAATGATCTGCACGGCAGAATTATTAAAGTAGAGCTAGAAGAAGACGATGACGTCTGGGTCTATGAGCTGAAAATCAATTTTCAAAACAACATCATCAAAGTTGAATACAATGCTGAAACATTAGAAATGCTGATGATAAAAGGTCGCAACTTTAAAGAAGCTATCAAAAACGACCATCACGAGTAAGCGCTGAAAAGTTAGCCAGCGACATCAGCAAGATTTAGCCTAAAAATAAGAAGAAGAACCAGTCATGAAAATTTTAGTCGTTGAAGACGAGCCGCGTTTGGGACAACAGATTATTGAAACACTCGAGGAAGCCGACTGGGTTCCAGAACTTTCTCGAGATGGTATCGATGCACTTTACCGAGCAACATCAGAAGCATGGGACGCGATCGTTCTTGATTTAGGTTTACCAAAGCTTGATGGGCTAACAATATTAAAAGGCATTCGAGATGAAAACATCAATACACCAGTTATTATCTTGAGCGCTCGTGACACCCTAACTCAGCGTGTAGAAGGATTAAACGCAGGGGCCGATGATTACATCACTAAACCTTTCGAAATGGTTGAACTAATCGCTCGGATTCGAACTCAACTACGTCGAGCATCTGGTAGTGCTTCGCCTATCCTTCAGATTGGTGACTTAAGCTTAGACACTCGCAGCTCTAAAGTGCTTTGGCAAGGGCAAGCTGTAAGCCTGACAGCATTAGAATATAAAGTTGTTGCTTACTTCATGCATAATCAGAACAAAGTCATATCTCGTACTGAGCTCATCGAACATATTTACAAGCAAGACTTCGACCGTGACTCAAACACTGTCGAAGTGTTTATTGGTCGTATTCGTAAAAAAATCGCACCGAAGATAATCAAAACGGTTCGTGGGCTTGGTTACCAATTAAATGCCGAATAACCCTCTCAATATAAGTGGACAGTCTATTCAGATCATCGTAATGCTGACGAGTATAAACTGGCTGGTAATGAATGAATTTAAAAAGAAAAACACTTAAAAACACCAGCCTAAAAAGCCGCTTGCTCCTTGCTGCGGCTTTTTGGCTAGGTGCTATGATATTAGCAGCAGGTATCGGTATACCAAAACTGGTTAACGACTACCTCGTCGATGACATGAAACAACAGCTTGGCTTAACCATGGATGAGCTAACAGCCAATATCGAAACCAATAATCATGGAGCACTGATAATGGCTGAGCGCCTTTCAGACCCCAGATTAAACCAACCTTACAGCGGTATCTATTGGCGCGCCTCAACCCAAGATCAAATCATTCGTTCTCGCTCGCTATGGGACAAAGACCTCACTATAAAACGGTCACCGATACATACGTCAGTCAAAGGGCCTAAAGAGGAGAAACTGATCTATATTGAGCAAGATATCTACCTCCCTGAACTAAGTGACCCTGTCACTATAACTATAGGTATGAATGACAACTCATTAGAATCGACACTCAATCAACTCACAGGGCAAGTGTGGCTTATATTACTGCTATTGTTCGTTGGTGTTTTATTGTTGATAGGTATTCAAGTCAGTTGGTCTCTACTTCCTCTGAATAAGATGCAACGAGAGTTAGCATTACTAAGAAAGGGGGAACAACAAGGCTTAAGCGATAATTACCCAAAAGAAGTGTCGCCATTAGTGTCTGATCTCAATGCCTTGCTCTTCCATTATCAAGAATTGTTGGAGCGAGCTCGTAACCACGCAGGCAACCTTTCTCACGCCTTAAAAACACCACTATCGGTTCTCAAAAATGAAATAGAGAGGCTTCCCGATGATGAGAAGAAACTCTTACAGGAACCTATCCATCAAATTCAAAGCCAAATAGATTATCACCTTGGCCGTGCACGTATGGCAGGCGCAATGAACATCCTTTCGGTTAAGTCGTCGCCCTGTGAACGTGTCGAGGCAATTGCGATGGCGTTTGACAAAGTCTATGCCGACAACAACGTAACCATGGTCAACGAACTGGATTTAGAACTTGATGTTGCAGTTGAAAAAACCGACCTCGATGAAATGCTCGGAAACCTGCTCGAGAACAGCTATAAATGGGCACGTAGTATTATTCGAGTGCACGCCAAGGATCTTACTGACGGCAATGTTGAATTAATTGTAGAGGATGACGGACAAGGTATCCCTGAAGAAAAACTCGAACAGGTAACGAAGCGAGGTGTTCGTCTTGACGAAACCACACCAGGAACAGGACTTGGGCTTAATATTGTGAATGAGATGGCTCACAGTTATCGAGGTAGTCTAACACTCCGCAAAAGCTCTATGGGTGGCTTAAGAGCCTCTCTAATCCTAAAGGTTTCTCAGACTCGTTAGAACCTCGATACCGGTTATTGAGTAAGTTGATAGCTATTACTGTCTAATTCTACCTTTAACCAAAGAGGGTGAATTCTATTTTCCAAATTGCCCAACATTTGAAAGACGGACCAAACATCATCGACATAAACGTACACTTTATCGACAAACAAATTTTTTAGCTCTCTAAATGAGCTATCAAAAGGATCTTACTTGCTCAATTAATTATGTGATGTTAGTATCCGCGCTCGCTTAAGCATGATCTCGTTTATGCCTAAGCATTGCCACACACTCAAGGTCGCATTGAGGTGTGAAGTTAATTTTTACTAATTTGAGAGTAAAACTATGAAATTTGAAGCAGTAGTACGTACTGAACTAGGTAAAGGTGCGAGCCGCCGCCTACGTCACGCTGGTAAATTCCCAGCTGTAATCTACGGTGGTGAAGCAGCAGCTGTAGCTATCGAACTTATTCACGATGACGTGATCAACCAAATGGATAAGCCTGAATTCTACGAAACAATCACTCTACTGATTGACGGCGCAGAAGTTAAGGTTAAACCGCAAGACGTTCAACGTCACGCGTTCAAGCCTAAAGTTGAGCACATGGACTTCATCCGTATCTAATTCCCTACCAAGGAATAAGATTGGATAAATCCAAGCCTTCTGCATAGAAAAGATAATCGATCTTACCAGTCGAAAAATCTAGAAATTCGAAACCCCGATGCTACCAACATCGGGGTTTCACCGTTTTTGAGCCCTCAAAAACGTCGTAAATCTCGCGCAATACACTGAAAAGAATTAACTTTCCCCTCCCCCACTTTATCCCAACTTTGCTGGGTGGATTAAGGGTGGACGAAAGGTGGTACTAGTACCTAAAACCTGGAAAAATTGAAGTCGGTGCCGATATTTACTGTGGTAGGTTGCCGTCCATTTGCAGCCCTAAAGGGAGTAACCTAACTCCCCGACTTAGAGAGAATGCATCAAAGATAAACTTAATTTCCCTTAGAGATGCTTAGGAGTGCTGACACATCAAATCAAACCTTCCCCCAACCGGTTATGATTCATCAACAATCGCTTTGATGACTTCATCTAGCTATGAGTACAAAATAGCAGAACGGCTACATTCTTTATTTCATAAAATATTTTTCCAATCCGATTCTTTGATATCTATATGATCTCCATAAAGTGTCACTTATCAGCATGAATCAAGGCACCACGTTAAGGTGATTCACGTTGACTATATGAACAAAGCGAAAACTAAAAGGACTAGATAGAACATCGAATACTGGTTATACATCTAGCATTAGAACCACACACCAGCACAATAATCAATTTGTAGTTCATATACCTGCCGACTATTAGTGTATCAACGCCCCGTGTTAAGTGCTCTGCAAATACGAGCCAAAATGATAGCGAAGCGACACTCAGCCAACTGCTTTCCATGCAAACGATGGAGAAGAAGAGATATCAAGACTCATCGAAACTTGTCCTCAATACCAAGCCAAAAATGAGATACTACAAATCATGCTGGGGATAGGAAAAATAACATTAGCGCCTCCCATCAGTAACGTTCCAGAGCTTATTATAACGAAGCTCCTTCGTGTACTTGTAGCTTCATTAGCCCATTTACTGCGCCTTTCTATGTCTTGCGAAGGTGACAACTAAAGCCACCAACGCCAGTAGCTGAAAAAGCCAAAATAAAGGAATAAGTCCAAATGGCTCAACTAAAAAACCTTTTTCATCTACGGATGAGCCGATGATGTTATAAACAATTAAACACAAAATACCGCAGATACAGAAAAGGACGCTTATTTTATACTTACGGAGAAAATTCATCGGAACCTCAATATTTGAACATCTAAATGTTGGACATTCTTTAAAGGTACATGGTTCCCACCTATAAGTGTAATAAGGCAGACAAGTTATAACGCGCATAAAGGTGCGAGCAACACTCCCACTGCACTTAATTTGTACACCGTAAGCACGGAACTAAAACCAAAAATGCCAAGCGTTGGGAATCCGTCTAAAATGAGAAAGATGGTTGTTATCTTAAATTCAATACTAAGAGACGGTGTAATATGGGATAAAGATAACGTCAAAAATTAGCTATTGACGCCATAGCCTCTTGTTATGTTCGTACTTTTTTCACCTCTGAACTCAATAAAACAATGTGAGCAACCGAGATTGCAGCGATAATAAGTGGAATAAATACCGAAACGAGTGATAGCAAAATGTATATTTGAGACATCATTAGTTTTTCCCCAACACTGCCACTATGCGTCCAACCTGCTAAATGACCATCAGCAAAAAGCCCAAAAGAACCATAATAGTAAATTGGATACATTAACGCTGACTCTTTCCAATAACCTTTCTGCAAGTACCTAATTGAAACTCCAGAAATCAGGAATGCTAGTAGGCCACCAAACACTATAAACATAAAATCTGAAGGATATTTGAACGCTGTCCCCAAAAAGCTCCCTTTTGAAACTAAACTCGCGATAATCATTCCCAAAATGAACGTGATCATAGCGTTTGTTAATCTTAACTCTTTCATATTGCCCTCCGCTCGAACAGTATGAAATAGTCTCAGAAAGAAAATGTATAAAAAAGACTCAAGCTCGACTCATATCTCTTTTTTAACGATGAGCTAACGCTAAACTAAGTAGTGAGCAACGCAATACGAAGCCACCGCATGGCACCTTAAACACATAAATCAACGCATACTAAAAATGCAACACGTTGCGAATCTGCCTTAAGCGCTTTGTTATAACTCAGTTTCGTCGATGTACTCAATCTGCTTATTCACAGAAACTGCCAAAACTATTGCGAAAATAATGGCAATAGAGATTCTAAGAAACGCAGATGGAATGAGAGATTGTGTAGAAATGACAAATGGGCCAGCGAAACCACCGGATATTGCTCCTAGATAAGCTCGCCTCCTACTCCATTTCATCAGCGAGCCACATTCAATACAACGATACTTCGTCCAATGAGAACTAAAGAAAAACTAGCTAAATGCAACATTTTTCCGACACTTGGGACATTGTCTAGACTTCATAACTGCCTCGTAAAGATAAACCAAGCTCATATGAAACAACCCAATTAAAGAAACATCAAATACACTTGCTAGACTTTCGAGCGAGCTCATGAGTTATAACGCCCAATTAAGGTGTGAAGCACGCTACCACTGCACTCAATTATTACACCGTAAACACAAAAGCCGATTCAAACCAAAACCGCCTAGCGTGCGAATCCGTCTTAAAGCGTTTGTTAGGTATTAATAGGCACGAGCTTATACGAAACAAGTGCGCTAACTACCATAATTGTTCCTAGTAGCGTAGGTTCAAGCTTAAAAAAGGAGCTTTTAATGCGCTCCCATTTTTTAGCTCTTTGACCATAGTGGTTGGTTAAGTCATATACTGAGATACTTTCTTTTTCTGATTTGTTAATCCAATCACGTATCGCTCGATATCGAATAACGTATTTATACCAATATTGATGTCTCATCATTCCTTCAAGAAACCAATATAACAAAGCAGCTAGAACCGCTAAAAAAGTGATTCTTGGATCTTTGATTGTAAAAGCCAATCCAATAGCTCCTGCCCATAATGTTATGAACCAGTTTCTATTTCTGAAAATTAGGTCATCATATTTGTCGAAAGTGCCTTGTATAAGGGTCATTTCAACCTTAAGAATCTCAAGTCTATCTTTATTATCTGGTCTCATTGTTATCTCATTTAATACTGGTGTACCCCACAAAAAGTAGACAGTACATAACTACATACTTTCGTACTCAGCGGGACTGACATGCCCCAACGCTGAGTGTCTTCTTTTTCGATTGTAGAACATCTCGATATATTCGAAGATCCCCATTCGGGCTTCTTCGATAGTTTGATAATCTTCTGCGTAAATCAATTCGACTTTCAGTCGACTGAAGAACGACTCCATTACCGCATTGTCCCAACAGTTACCCTGACGACTCATGCTCGGCACGCCTCCATGCTTTCGCATGAAGTCCTGATACTTATAAGCTCTGTATTGTACACCACGGTCTGAGTGGACTAAGACGCCTTTCGGTGGCTTGCGTGACTTAAACGCCATTTTCAAAGCGTTGGTGATGAGCAGCTCTGTCATGTTGGTATCTAATGACCAGCCCACAATGCGTCTCGAATGAAGGTCTAACACTGTCGCGAGGTAGAGCCAACGGCTCTTTACCCAGATATAGGTGATGTCGGTGACCCACTTCTGATTGGGACTCTCGGCTTCGAAGTCTCTACGCAATAAATTATCGGCGACATTCGTCATCGCCGCGACGTCTTTACTGTATTTAAACCCTTTTCCATTGCGAGCCTTAATACCCTTTTTCGCCATAATATCAGCAATATAGTTCACACTGCAGGCATCGCCTGCTTTGTTTAACTCTTCAGCTAAACGAACTGAACCATACCTCGCACGATACTCGGCAAAGGTACACATAACTAACTGTTCAAAGCGACTTCGACGCTTTGCTCGCTCGCTAAGCGAGCGACATAACCATTTGTAATAACCACTCGGGGAAACACCTAATGCACAACACATGAGAACAACGGCATACTCACCCACATAACTTTCGATGAACTCGTACTTCACTCTTGCTGCTTCGCGAAGTACGCCGAGACCTTCTTTAGGAATTCCATTTCATCTTTAAGTCGTTTGTTCTCGCGCTTAAGCGCTCGCAGTTCTTCGGATTCTTTCTTGGAATAATCAACACCATCTAAAGTGTTAAACTGTTTATCAGACAAGCGGTTAAATTGACGTTTCCAGTTAGCAATCTGTTGGGCGCTGACGCCTAACTCTTTCGCAACGGACGCGGCTGTGCGACCTGGAAGCTCGGACAGACGAACTGCCTCTTTGCGGAATTCTTCTGTGTACGCTGGATTACGATGTTTAGCCATAAATCACCTCTCAATTAGACCCTAGATCTAACTTAATAAAGTGTCTACTAAACGTGGGGTACTCGGACACATAACGCCGCATTAAGGTGTGAGCAACGCCACCACCAAGCCTGAACCACTGCGCCATAAACACAAAACCCACCTTGAGCTGAGAATGCCAAGCGTTGCGAATCACTCTTAAATGCTTTGTTAGCTGGTTGATCTCAATGCTTCACTCCACTTTTTATCAAGTTGATCATAGCCAAGCTCTATTCTTTCCTTAAAGTTATCTCGATTTGACTGTAAATTTAAAATAAAGCTATCAATTATTGATAGATGTTCTTCCAACTGTTTAATTGACATCTTGGCACTCTCCAGTTTGAACTGTTCCATCATTACAGTCGCATTGTTATGTAAAGGCTCCAGTATCATTTCCTCAATGCTTTGTATATATGACTGCATGTCAATATTTGAAATATCACTCAATTCAAATTTTTGCTTTAACGTAATACAATCAAGTTTCATTTTATACGCAGTATCAAGTGCCTCTAAATGCTTGCGCTCAATACTAAGTACAAGTTCTCTTCGTTGATCTCTACCCCTACAAACATGTGTGTAATACAACGAGATAAACGCAATAACTATAGAGAAAAACACACTAATTATCGCGATATAGTCTGCAGTTGTCAGAGTTTTAAAATGTATTGAAACTGACTCAAACATGTAATTGTCCTTTTTTGTATCACAAAAACCAGCTAACGCTTTGTTAAGGTGTGAGGCGCGCAATACCGAAGCTCCCGCATACCACCTTAACCACTAAACCAACGCATAGTAAAAATGCCACGCGTGCCGAATCACTCTTGAACAATTTGTTATGCAATTTTTTAGAGCACCCTAGCCATAAGCATTTTTTGCAATTTATCTGGAAAACTATCCGCTGGAGTAAGATCATCAAACAACCATTCAAAATACTCATCGAGAATATCGACCAACTCTCCAATAGTGTAATATGCGTTCGCTACTGAGATTCCAGGCTGAGGTCCAAACACGTAAGTAAAATGATCCCTAATTTCTGGTTTGTGGACCTCTGTAACAACCTTTTTTTCATCGTTAGGTTTATCCAATCGGAAATGTTTTGAACCATTTGCTAGATCGCGCGTGGCATTAACTAGTTCCTTCATTTGTGACGGCGCTTTATTAACCTTTTTATAAAACAAGTTAGGTCGATTTTGTTTATCGTTTTTAATCCAGTCGTGGTGCAAGTGCCATGCAGTGACCACAAAGTTGAAGAAATCATAAGGGTGATAACTTTGAGTAACCCGTTGCCGCTCAAATTTTAATTTTTCACGTAGCTCGTGAACTGTCTCAATACCTACTTTCAAACGAAGTCCTCAAATTGCATAACGCTAAGCTAAGTGGCTAACAAACCTGTCACTTTACTCAATTTGAACACCTTAAACACGTAACGAAACCGAACCAAAAATGCCGAGCGTTTGTTAGTCCGTCTTAAGCGCTTTGTTAGTTTGCCACCACGATGAAACCAGAGGTTTAGCGCCAAGGTGCTGAATTGGCTATGAAACTACTGGCTTTGAATACAAAAGTAAAACGAACAGCTTAGAATTTAAATACAGCCAACAAAACGCACTTGGCGAAGAAGCGACATACGACAAATGGGCACGGTTTGCAGCGCTTTAACTGGCAAAGGATTCGTTCGACCAACCTGACAACCAAATATGACCAAGCCATTTGTTAACGAATGAGCCGCCAAGACAAAGAAAACGCATCAAAGAACTAGCAACAATGTAAGAACCAGTAAGTGACTCACTCGCCGCAAACGCTTCCAACATAGTGCCACCGGAAGGTTCGTGAGGTTGGAAAACGAACAGGTGAATAGCTAAGGCTCTTAAACCACAAACGCTTTTCTGCTCCTTGCAAAC